>JAJAYR010000219.1 GCA_026786155.1 Pyrinomonadaceae bacterium | reverse complement strand
CTCTTAGTCCGTGTCGGCTACGAGCAGCGCAAAACGCGGCGGGATTTTCTTATTAATCCTTTTTTGGGAACAAACAGTAACGCCGGCATTTATCAACTCGGCAACGGCGGCAAATCAAGTTACCGCGAACTGCTTTTGATGAGCCGTGTCAGATTACAGAAAAACCGTGATTTATTCATTTCTTATACTCGCAGCCGAGCGGCGGGCGACTTAAATACTTTCGGAAGTTATGCGGGAAACATTTCAAATCCTATTTTGAGAGCCAATGAATATTCACGCCTCGCCTTTGATGTTCCTAACCGCTTGCTATTTTGGGGTGATGTTGGACTGCCTTACAAAATTAATCTGTCTCCTGTGGTTGATTGGCGGAGCGGGTTTCCTTTTTCAGTTATTGATGAAAATCAAAATTTTATTGGAAAACGAAATCTTTCCGGCAGATACCCGCAGTTTTTCTCAATGGATATGCAGATTACCAGAGACTTTAAACTCCCATTTCGCCACAAAGAATATACGTTTCGGGGAGGCGTGAAGTTTTTTAATTTAACTAATCATTTTAATCCGAGAGACATCCAAAATAATATTGATAGTCCTGAATTTGGCAGTTTTTATAATGGTGTCAGTCGCACAATCCGTCTGAAAATTGAATTCAAATTTTAATGGCTTAGCCCGTTTTTAAACCTGAACCTAGCCTTTTCTATTTTATTTTAGCCGCCGCTGTAGTTGCGGCATCGGCATATCAAGGCAGTCTCGGCGGGGAATTGGTTTTCGGATAAAAAGATTATGGAGTGTTTTGAGATTACAGTTTCGTCGAAGAATTCGGCGCGTCTTAACCGTCAAATTCTTCTAAATATTTCAGCAATCGAAAAATTGGAAATGCGCTGATTAAATTTTTGCTTCTCGTAAATTATAAATACCGCGCCGATTCACTAATCACCAAATCGTTGATGCTCGCGTAACGCTTTCGCATCAAACCTTCCACGTCGAATTCCCAGAGTTCATTGCCGTAGCTGCGAAACCAGTTGTTTTCCGCGTCGTGCCATTCGTATTCAAAACGCACCGCCATCCGGTTTTCACGAAAACCCCAGAGTTCTTTTTTGAGTTTGTAATCGAGTTCCTGCTTCCATTTTCGATATAAAAAAGCCTTTACCTCGTCGCGTCCGTTAATAAACTCCGTGCGGTTGCGCCATTCGGTGTCAATCGTGTAAGCGAGACAAACTTTTTCGGGATCGCGCGTATTCCAAGCGTCTTCGGCGGTTTGCACTTTTGCCGCTGCGGTTTCAAATGTGAATGGCGGTTTGATAATCAGGATTGACACAAATTTTTACCTCACTTTTTTTAATTCGGTGATTTCTTTTTCCAGTTTCTCGATATGATCGTAGAGCGGAGCATTAATTTGTTTGATTTGTTCGAGCGTGAATTTCGGCGCGATGTGCTGCGGACAATTCCAGTCGAAGGCTTCGACGTGAATGATGACGGCGCGTTCGATTTTCGCTTTGTAATCGGTAACAGCCAGTTTTTCAATTAATTCGGGCGCGTCTTTCGCGTCTTTGATTTCGATTCGCGCCAGAATTTTCAGACGCTGAAGGTTCGCGTAATCCATCAAAAACAATGCGGCTTTGTCGTTCGCCGCCAGATTTCCGACCGAAATATATTGCAGATTGCCGCGAAAATCGGCGTAACCGAGAGTTTTGTCGTCCAAGACTTTCAAAAAGCCCGCCGCGCCGCCGCGAAACTGAATATACGGCTGCAAGTTCGTGCCGACGGTTGCCAGATAAAATCCGTCCATCCGCTCGATAAAATCTGCTTCCGCATCGGTCAAGCCGTAAAAATCAGGTTCGCCGCCTTCAAAACGCACGAAATTGCGCCGCGAACCGTATTGTTCCTGCGCTCGCTTGACGCTTTCGGTAAAAGTCAAATCGAAAAATTTATGCGACATTGTAACTTCTGATGACGGAATTGCGGTTTGATTTTAAGACTCGTTCCGAATCAAACCGCAATTCTCTTTTCAGTTTTTTCAGGCATTTGCCGTGCGTTTGAGCGGGACTTCGACTTTCGGAAAATCAATCTCGGTTTGCGCGACGTTGTTCAGATAATTCGTGAAAACATTGAGCGCGACATTGGCGACGATTTCGGCGATTTCGCCACTTGAAAATCCGGCGGTTTTGACCGCGCTTAAATCTTCATCCGCGACGTTTCCGCGTTTTTCCAAAATCGTTTTGGCGAATTTCAAAGCCGCGTCCGTTCTCGCTTCGCCGGATTTTGCTTCACGCGCCGAGAGAATTTCTTCTTCGCTCAAGCCGACCATTTTCCCGATTGCCGTATGCGCCGAAGCGCAGTAACCGCAGCCGTTTTCTTCCGCCGTCAAAACCGAGATTTGCTCGCGCAGTTTGGCGTTCAAACTTTTGCCGAGCGTTCCGTTCAAATTCAGATACGCTTCCAAAGCGACCGGCGAATTGCCGAGCGTTTTCATCAAATTCGGCACGAAACCGAGTTGTTTATTGACCGCATCGAGCAACTCTTTTGTTTTGCCTTCCGATGATTCGTAGTTGACTGCATTTATTCTTGTCATTTTATTTCTCCCTGTATTTTTGCTTTTTCAGCTTTCCGAAGATTTTTCTTCACATCTCTTTAAACTATCTATTAAATGTTTCCGTGCCGCTTTTCATTAGTCTCGCCAACAAAACAAATTCATTTGCCGGTTAAGAAAAGACAACACGATTGAAAAAATTATCTTCCCCTTTTTTCCCTAATTGTATTTATCAGTTGTTCAAAGTCGCGCCATTCCGCCATCAACATCCAAATCCACGCCGGTAATAAAACCCGCGTCATCGGAAGCGAGAAATGCCACCGTTTTGGCGACTTCTTCGATTGTTCCCATTCGCTTCATCGGAACTTGCGCGACGATTCCGGCTTTGGCATCAGCTTTCGCTTCGGCGGGAATTCCCATCCGGTCGAAAATCGGCGTGTCAATCGGTCCCGGACTGACGGCATTGACGCGAATTTTGCGACCGACCAGTTCGGCGGCGAAAATTTTCGTTAAAGCGTGCAGAGCCGCTTTGCTCGCGCCGTAAACGCTCGCTCTCGGCATTCCGGTTTTGGCGGCGACGGTCGTCGTAAAAATAATTGACGCGCCGTCGTTCAAATGCGGCGAAGCGTATTTGACGGTGAAATACGAACCTTTGAAATTCGTGTCAACAACTTCATCAAACAGAGCCTCGTCCGATTGTTCGAGCGGCGCGAATTTGCCGCCGCCCGCGTTGACGAAAAGAATGTCAATCTTGCCGAATTTTTCGCTCGCTTCGGCAAATAAATTTTCTATTTCACTCAATTTTGAAATGTCGGTTTTTACGCCGAGCGTTTCGCCGCCGATTTCTTTGACGGCTGCGTCCAAAGTTTTCTGATCGCGTCCGGTGATGACGACTTTCGCGCCGTTTGCCGCTAATACTTTGGCTGTCGCCAATCCGATTCCGCTGTTGCCGCCGGTTACGACGGCGACTTTTCCATTAAATTTGCTCATTGTTTTTTATCCTTCTCCGTTGTTTATTCTCGCAATTTTTTTTTGCGATTATTTAATTGTTTTTTTAAATGCGGAAAGACCTTTCGTCTATTCCAAATTAATATTTATTTAACAGGCGGCGCATAAATTCGTTTGATTGACGAAGGCGGCAGCCTTATTTTTGAATCCGTATTCGGGCGCGACTTTCGAGAGCGATTCGCGCAAGAGTTTTCTGCCGCGACTCAGACGCGACATTACCGTGCCGATTGGAACTTGCAGAATTTCGGCGACTTCCCTGTAAGAAAATTCCTCGACATCGGCGAGCAGCACGACGGCGCGAAATTTCGGCGAAAGTTTGTCAACGGCTTTGATAATATCTTCGTCGGTCAGGTGCTGCGGAATCGGAGTTTCGGCGGCGGCGTTGGCGAAGATCGTGCCTTCTTCATCGTCGCTTTGAAAAAATTTCGAGCGCATCACGAATGAGCGGCGAAAATGGCTGATTTTGAAAAACATTATCTGATAAAGCCACGCGCGGCAGTTCGTTCCCGCTTCATATTTGTCGAAGGATTTCCACGCCTGCAAAAAAACTTCCTGCGCGATGTCTTCGGCTTCGGTCAGGCTGTGCGTCAGACGCGCGGCGGTGCGGTAAATATCTTTCAAATGCGGCATTGCTTCATTGGCGAATCTTTCTTCTAAATTGTTTTCCATAATCTTTCTCCGTCTAAATTTTCGTCGCTGATTAAAAAATTATTTCAGCCTTTAATACTTTGTCCGCCGAAGAAGGCAAAACCTTACAGATTTTTTTGAAAAAAAATAAAATAATTTTGGCGATTGGTGAAAATGGAATAAACAAAGGCAATTATGCGATAAACAGGAAAGGAAATTAAGCCGTTTTTAAAAACGGAAATTTTACTTTGATCGAAAATGAGCGAAAATAAATGAAGAAATTTTTTATTTCGGGAAATGAGCAAGAATCATTTGAAACGAAAAAAGAATCAGTTTCCGACAAAGTTTCGGCGGACGAAGATTTCAGCCGAAAGTTGCGCCGCGCCGTTAAAAACGTCGCCGTTCCCGCTGAACTCGAAGCAAAAGTGCTGAATCTGATCCGGGAAAGCGGATGATAAATTTTAAAAAGTGAAGGAAGAAACAAACAGAAATTCTACTTTGAGTGATCCGCTCGAATGGTTCGAGCTTTACGGCGATTACCTGTTCGCGTTTGCGCTGCGGCGCGTCCGTGAAGAGTCGGCGGCGGAAGACATCGTGCAGGAAACTTTTCTGGCGGCGATTCAATCGAACAATTCTTACGCGGGAAAAAGCGCGGAAAAAACGTGGCTGACCGGGATTCTCAAACACAAAATTTACGATTTTTTCAAAAAAAACAGTCCGGCGGCGGAAATAACCGCTGAAGAAGCCGATTTGTCGAGTTATAATTATATGTTCGAGCGCACGGATGAATGGGACGGGCATTGGAACGACCGTTTTGCTCCCGCCGACTGGGAAAATGAAAGCCCGCTGCGACACGTCGAAGAAGGCGAATTTCAAATCGTTTTCGGAAGCTGTCTGGAAAATCTGCCCGAACGCATCGCCAACGCTTTCGTGATGCGCGAAGTTGACGGGTTGGAAAGCGCGGAGATTTGCGGAGTTCTGCAAATTTCGACGAATAATTACTGGACGATGATGCACCGCGCACGGCTTCATCTGCGCCGCTGTATCGAAGTCAACTGGTTTACCGCCGCCGCGCCGAACCGCGCTGATTTATAAAATGGCTGATTCGACTTATCAAAAATTAAAATGGCAGTTAATTTTACGACTGGCGCGAAGATTGCCGTCGTGCCGGGCATTAACGCCGCTGTTTTCCGAATCGCTCGAACGTCCGCTCGCTCGGCGCGAAAAAATCCTGATGAAACTGCATTTTTTCACCTGCGAAGCCTGCCGCCGATACACCGCGCAAATTAAAAAAATGGGCGAAATGGTCAAGCCTTCGGGCGAAGAAAAACTCGATTCGGAATCAACGCCGAAACTTTCCGGCAACGCCCGCGAACGCATCAAAGCCGCGCTCGAATCCGCCAAAAAATCGGGTTAAAGTTTTTGTCTTTTGACCACCGTATTTCGCGGATTGTTAAGATGTTTGACACTAAAAATCCCACCTGCCGACACCAGTAAAAATGCCGCGCCGACAATCAAAAAATAAGGAAGATAATAAAGCAAATCGGTCATCATATTAATCATAATTTTGTTCTCCTGAAACGTGATTTTTGAAAACAATTCGTTTTCCTGTTTTGTATATGACGCGACCATTTAG
>JAJAYR010000218.1 GCA_026786155.1 Pyrinomonadaceae bacterium | reverse complement strand
GTGAAAATTCGTGTAATTCGCGGCTAATTTTCTGTTAAACCTTCGCGTAAGTCAGTCCGGTTTGACCCTGATATTTTCCGCCTCTGTCGGAATACGAAACGGCGCAGTCTTCGTCCGATTCAAAAAATAAAATTTGCCCGATGCCTTCGTTAACATAAACGCGCAGCGGCAAATTCGCTAGATTGGCGATTTCGACGACCAATCTTCCCGTCCAACCGGCTTCGAGCGGTGTCGTGTTGACGAGCAAACCCGCGCGGGCGTACGTGGATTTTCCGACGGCTACGCCAGTTACGTTGCGCGGCATTTTGAAGGTTTCGACCGTTACGCCCAAACCGTAATGATGCGGCGGCAGCAGATAGTATTTCGCGCCGTCAGCGGCAGTTTTCAATTCCGGTTCGATGAGTGAATGCTCGTCAAAATGTTTCGGATCAATTTCCGAACAGTGAATTGAGGAAAAAACGCGGAAACCGTCGTCCGCCAGACGCATATCGTAGCCGTAACTCGACGCGCCCGCCGAGATAATTTTGTTGCCATTGACTTCGCGCAAAAGTTCCGGCAGAAAAGGCGTAATCATTTCGTGTTCCGCCGCCATTTGGCGAAGCCATAAATCCGATTTGATAGTCATAGATTGGAATTCAAAAATAAAAATGGAAAGTGATAAGCACCCAAGCAAAAGTAATGAAGCATTTTGCTTTCGTTCAGAGTCCACGCCCCGCGCGTGTCTTCCGCCAGCCAAGCGCGGCGGAGCAGACAAACTAAAGTTTGGACTCTGAACTTTTCATAATGCTGCCAAACTTTTGCTTACCTGCTTAAGAAAATTAATTTATCACTTTCCGCCGCTCAAATTCAAAATTCAAATGTGAATTTTTTCGTTTCGAGTTCTATTTCGCTTCTTTGGTTTCGAGCAGTTTAAGATTGCCGTCGCCGACCGTGAAACTCAAAACTGCGCCGCCGCTGCCCGCTTTGGCGATAATGGATTGTTCGGTAAATTTCGTGCGGTCGCGCGGTTTCAGGTTCGTCAAATTGTTTTCGATTTTGCCGCCGCGCAGAACCTTCGCGTCGAGATTGGCGTTCAGATTCAGCGGCATTTGCACGTTCATTGTGCCGTTCGCAATCTGCACGTCCGCGCTCCGCCCGCGCCAACTGCGGTTCGGGATGACGACTTCGACCGTGCCGTTGCCGAACGTAGCGACGATGCTGCCGCCGATTAAATTTAAGCTGGCGTTCGAGTCGAGATAATTTATTTTTATCGCGCCTTCGACTTTCGATAACAGCAAATCGCCTTTGCCGCCGTCAATTTCCAAATCGCAGTAAAACGGAACTTTGATTTTATAATCAATTTTGAAGGGCAAGCCCAACAAGTTTTTCGGAAACTTTTTCGCCACGCTCTTCAAATAATTCTTGTCATGCGTGCCGACGCTGGTGATGCGAACGTGAACGAAATCAGCGTCAATCGCAAAACCGTTGACTTTGGCGAGTTCGGTTAAATCGGCTTCGGTGGCGGCTTGCATTTCGACTTCCGCCGAAATTTCGACCTCGTTTTTCTGCCAGCCTTCGACCGTGATCGAGCCGTTCGGCGCACCGATAATCGAAACCGTGCCGCCCGCGCCGAGTTCGACCGTTTCGGTTTTATAAGTCGTGCGTTTGATTAACGATTTGGTTTGCGCCAAACACGGCGCGAGAAAAAGAAAAATCGAAACTGCCGACAAACACAAATGGACGCGAAAATTTTTTAGACTGGTATTTTGTTTCATATTTTTGAATTGCTTTGAAGATTAAATGAGGCAGAGAAATTGTATTAGCTGCGCGTTCGGCACGAAAAAAATGGCGGTGTTTCAAATTTTATGCTGAATGATTTCTCAAATAGTTTAACTTCGGAATAGATGACAGATGAGAGATGATAACTGATAGATTATTCCGGTTTATCTCTCATCTATTATCTCTCATCTCACATCTATTCCGAATCGTTTTCTTCATCGGCATAAATTGTGAAACACGACCGAAAAATTATCTTCTGATGAACGAGATGCTGCCGCGTTGATTCGTAACGGCAATCGTCGCGCTGCCGTCGCCCGCTTGCCCGACGACGCGCCGCCCGTCGCTGACAAAACGCATACCCGAAGCGAAATCGCCTAAGGAGATATTGCGTGTCGAAGGCGCGGTGGCGACCAGACGGAACGAAGAATTAAAAGGAATGCGAAGGTTGATGTTGCCGCGCGTCGAGGTAAAGCGATAACTGCCGCTTTCGGCGATTGTGCCGTCGAAAAAAATGTCTCCGATGACGTTTTCCGCCGCGACGTTTTCCGCCGCGATGTTCGTCAAAGTGATGTCGCCTTCCGAAGAAATATGGGCGCGAACCAAGCCGCCGCGCACGTCGCTGACGTTCAGGTTGCCCATTCGCGTTTCGATGTCAACCGACGAAGAATACGGAACTCTGATGAGAAAATTGACGTTGCCGACTTCGTTTCTGCCCTGATTGTCTTTGACGAGATTGACGACAATCGTGCCGCTCAAACTCTGCGGTTCGATGTTCGCCGCCGGTGCTTCGAGATACGCCGAAATACTGATTTCCGCTTTGTCCCAACCTTCGACCGTTACCGTGCCGGTGCGATTGGTCAATTGCAGACGAACATTTTTGCTCGCCGGATAATTTTTCGTGAATTTTTTCTGCGCGGAAACCGCCGCGAAAGACGCAAAGAAAAAAACTACGCTGAAGAAGAGAATCGTAGCTTTTTTGAGGGCGGAAGTTTTTCTTGAATCCCAATTCATTTTTATAACTCGGCGAATTCCCGGAGCAGTTCCATCTTTTCGTTTAACGCCGAATCGAGCATTTCGCCCGACAAATCATCGTTTGGATTCTGCTGTAAGATTTGGTCGTATTCAAACACGACCTGATTTATTTCGTTTAAATTGCGGTCGAAACCTTCGCGCAAATTCGCGTTCCAGTTGGCGCGTTTCGCTTCGACGCGCTTATTCCAGTAATCAATCGCCGCCTGTTGTCCTTTAACTCGATTTTCGCGCGTCTGTTTGGGCGTTTCGATTAATCCGACTTTGCCCAGAGCGCGGTCGAAAAGGCTCGGCGCGGTGTTCGCCGAAACGTCAATCGGCGCGGAGAAATTTTTGATAACGATCAAAGTCATCAGCGAACTGAACAGCGCGATGCCGAGAATCGAAGCGAAAACCTGCGAAAAGGAAAACTGCCAGCGTCGCCTTTTCTGCTCCGCTCTAATTTCAGCTTCTTTTAAAATTTCGGGAGCAACTTCGGTTTCAATCAGGTTATTTATTCTGCACCACAAGGCTTTCGGATTCGGCGGCGGCGCGTATTCGCTTTCTTCGAGGTCGCAGAAGTCGAGAATCATCGCAAAATCTTCGCAAACTTTGGCGCATTCGGCGCACATTGCCAAGTGCATTTGAATCTCGACGCGAACCTTGTTTTCAAGTTCACTATCCAGATAAACACTTATCAATTCTTGACATTGCTCGCAGTTCATTTCGTGATTTTTTGCAGAATTATAGAATCTTTATTTAACACGGGTCGCCAAATTGTCGGCTTCAAGTTAATAGATTGTCTGTTCAAGTTTTAAGTTGCCTTGTTAAAAAATTATCGGCTGATTTTACGCGCGTTTGATGAGCAGACCGCGCAGTTTGAGACGCGCTTTGTGCAGTTGAGATTTTGACGTGCCGACCGAAATTTTGAGAATCCGCGCTACTTCTTCGTGTTCGTAACCTTCGATGTCGTGCAGGATAAACGCGCTTTTATAACCCGGCGGCAACTGGTCAATCGCTCTTTTCAAAGCGATGCGGTCAAGCACCGGCATTTTCGATTGATTTTCCGTTCCCGGCACGATTTGTTCGGGCATTTCGCCGTCTTCGCTCGTCTTTTCGTTTTTGACGCTGCGCCGCCGAAAGTGCATCAGAACTTGATTGACGGTTAAGCGATGAAGCCACGTCGAGAAAGCCGATTCGCCGCGAAAACTGCCGATTTTGCGAAAAAGCTGGATGAAAACTTCCTGCGTCAAATCTTCCGACTCGCTTTGATTCGTCGTCATTCGCAAACAAAGCGAATAAGTTCGCCGGTGATAACGCTCATACAGCAGTTCAAAAGCCGCGATGTTGCCGCGAGCCGCGAGTTTTGCCAGGTCAAAATCGGAAGCGTTTCCTTCAAAGGTTTCCGTGTTAGTCGGCGAAACCGTCTGAAATGCCGGAATGCTCGTGATTTCCTCACCTTGAAGAACGCCTTCGCGCGTCATCGCAATCGAGGTCGAGTCCATATTTGCTCCTAAAAATGTGCTTTCGGAATTTAGAATTTCGTTGCTGTTTATGATGAGCCACCTCCAAAATTTGGTTGCTTTCACGAGACGCTTTATTTTATGATAATCTGCCGAAAAGGTAAATGTTAATTTTGCTCAACCGGTTAAGTTTTGAGTTCAAACTACGGAACGTCGTTTGCTCCGCCGCGCTTCGCTGGCGGAAAGCACGCTAAAGCGTGAACTCAAAACGTCGGCACATTTGAAATCTTTGACTTTTTAAACTATTCGGCGTAATTTTGACGTTAAGGGAGTTTGTGAAACTTTTCTCGAAATTTCAAAAGAGGAAAAAATTATGAGTAAGAAAAAAGTTTTGATTGTCGGTGCCGGTTTCGGCGGGCTTTTTACGGCTTTGGATTTGGCGGGCGACGCGGACGTAACGCTGGTCAGCGACAGCGACCATTTTTGTTTTCGCCCGCTTTTGTATGAATATCTGAGCGGCGAAGTCGAAGCGTGGCACATCGCGCCGGATTATAAAGAACTATTCGGCGACGAGATAAATTTCGTGCGCGGCACGGTTGAAACGGTTGATTTTGCCAAGCAAACGGCGAAAGTTTCGACACGCGAGGATTTATTAAATTACGACGCGCTGGTTTTAGCCGTCGGCGGGACGACGAATTTCTGGAATGTTACGGGCGCGGAAGAGTTCGCGCTGCCGTTTCGCGGCATCGAAGACGCGGACGATTTGCGAAATCGAATGACGCGGGCGTTAGATGAAATTCCGCCATTGCTGGCGCCGCAGGACGTGCGCGAAAAGTTGACGTTTGCCGTGGTCGGCGGCGGCGCGAGCGGTGTCGAACTGGCGACGAAAATGTCCGATTTGCTGTATGACGCTTTCGAGCGGCGCGGTTTGAAGGGCGAACCGCGCGTTTTGATTTATGAAATGAGCGACCGCATCGTTCCCGGAATGGGCAGCGAAGCCCGCGCTTACGTCGAAAAATCGCTTTTGGAAGCGCACGTCGAATTCTATTTGCAAACCAAAGTTTTAGAAGTCAAACCGCACGGCATCGTCTCGGAATATGACGGCAAGCATCTGGAAATCGAAACCGTGGCGACCGTCTGGACGGCGGGCGTGAAAGTCAATCCGCTGATTGAAACGCTCGATTTGCCGAAAGCCGAAGACGGTCTGATTTTGGTCAATCAAACTTTGCAGGTCAAGAATTTTGAAAATATTTTCGCTCTCGGCGACATTGCGAAACTCGAAGAAGTCGCGCCGATACTGACCGGCACGGCGCAGCTTGCCAATCAGGAATCGGTGTTATTAGCCGACAACATCAGAGCTTTTTTAAACGGCAAGAAATTGAAAACGAAGCAGTTTGAAGAACTCGGCGAAGCGTTGAGTTTGGGAACGCACAACGCCGCTCTGCTGGTCGGCGGCAACGTCATCAGCGGCGCAATCGCGCGAAATGCCAGATTTGCGCTCTATACATCGCGCCTTCCGACGTGGCATCATCGCATTAAAGTCGGCGCAAGTTGGTTTTTCGGCGGCACCACGCCGCGTCCGCTCCAGCCGCTCGGAATCAGTTAAATGAAGGGTGAGCGTAATTGAAAAACCATTCGGAATAGATGACAGATAATAGCTGATAGCTGATAGATAAAATCGCTGTCCGAATCTCTCATCTGTTATCTCTCATCTGTCATCTATTCCGAATGGTTAAATCTTGATTGAACACCTATTTAATTGCGCTCAGGCTTTTGCCAAAAAGAAATTACTGCGCTTTCTGCATCGCGCATTCGAGTTGCAGCACGACCGCGATATTATCGGAAATCGCCGGCGTTCCGTCGGGCAGATTATTGCCGTAATTCACGCCGAAATCGCGGCGGTTGATTGACGTTTCCGCCGTTACGCCCATTTTCATTCCGCCCTTCGCGTCCTTTTTGAAACCGACGACCGTGAACGGAAACGTGATTTGTTTGGTTACGCCCTTCATCGTAAAATCGCCCGTTACCAGCAAATCTTTTCCTTTTTTCTCGACCTTCGTGCTTTTGAAAGTCATATCGGGAAATTTCTCGACCTCGAAGAAATCGGCTTTTCGCAAGTGTTCGTCGCGCGGCGCAACGCCCGTATCAACGCTCGTCATTTTCGCCGAGAAAACGACGGCGGACTTTTTCATATCCTTCGCGTCATAATTGATTGTTCCCGTAAAATCACGAAAATAACCCGGCACGTCAACCAAGCCGAAGTGCTTGACGCGAAAACCAATGGTGCTGTGCGCTTTGTCGAAATTATAGTTTCCCGCCGCTTCATCCTGCTTTATTTTATCGCCGTCGGCAAATTTTTCGGCAATCGTCAGATTGTCCGCGTTCGTCGAAAAACCCGCAAAAATGAACAAACCAATCAACGCTAAACTCAACAGAAAAGAATTTTTTTTCATTTTGTATTTACTCCTCAAAAATAATTTACACTCAGCGAACCTTTGCGTAAGCCTTCGCGTTCCTTTGCGATACAAAAAAAACGGAACGCAAAGGTTGCAAAGGAAAGATGCAGAATTTGCTTCGATTTAACTGTTGCCGTTCAAAATAAACTTCAGCAAATCTTCCGTATCGAAATCATAAACCGGCACGTCGAATTGTGCTTTCAGTTCGTCGAAATTCATTCCGTCAAGCAAAATCGGTTCGTCTGATTTGATGGTGTGTTTCGGAATAACGACGAAATCGCCTTCGATTTTATCCTTTACCGCCAGATAATCTTTGCCGGTCAGCAGTCCGGCGACGGCGACATCGCCGCCGAAATATAGATTCGGAACGGCGCGAACTTTCAATCGAGAACCGATCAGAAAATTCACTTTTTCGATTTGTTCCGTCAAAATCGGCGCAAACATTTCGCCGGTGAGAATCGTGCCGTGCAGCGAATTTGGAATTTGGAGTTTGAAATTTGGAATTTTTGGAACGATTGCCAATCGGTGCGTTCTGACGTTGGCAGACTTAAACGAAAACCCGGTCGCTACCGCTTCCGGTTCTGACTTTTTCGCCAATTTCTTCAGCAACTTCTCAAAAGAATTCGTGAACGAACGAATCATTCCTACGCCGTCTTCGATTTGCGGATAATTGCCGTAATGCTGGCGGGACGGAATCGGCAAACCGGCTTTGATGTAAATTTCATCGCCCAGAAACGCGAACGTAACACCGAGATTTTTGCGAAATTCCTTTTGCAGTTTTTCGACTTCCCCGATTGTCCGGCGGCAAAATTCGGGTGTTACGCGGGTTAATCTTTCGTCCGTGTTGTAGCGCGTCAGCGCGACCGGAACGACCGCCGTCGAAATGATTTTCGGATAACGCGCGGCTAAATCACGCAGAGTTTTTTCCAATTGCACACCGTCGTTAATCGTCGGACAGAGAACGACCTGCGCGTGAATTTCGATGTCGTTATCAAGCAGAAAATTTAATTTATCGAAAATATCAGCGCGTTTTTCGTCAACGCCCAAAAGATAAGCGCGAGTTTTTAAATCGGTGGCGTGAACCGAAACGTATTGCGGCGAAAGACGCTGTTCGACGATGCGCTTCATTTCGTCGTCGGTAATCGAAGAAAGCGTCGTGTAATTTCCCTAGAGAAATGAAAGTCGAATGTCTTCGTCGCGGACGAAAAGCGACGGTCGCGCATCCGCCGGATTGCCTTTGCAGAAACAAAAAAGACATTCGTTAGCGCATTGGCGCGGCACGATTTGCTCGAACATCAAACCGAAATCTTCGCCTTCTTCGCGCTCGACTTCGATTTCCCACGTTTCGCCGTTCGGCTTTTTAACCTGCAAAAGCAAATCGGTTTCGCCCGCCGTTTGGAAACGAAAATCGAGATAATCGCGGACGACGCGCCCGTTGACGCGCACGATTCTATCGTTCGGCGCGAGTTCCAACTCTTCCGCCAAACTTCTCGGAGAAACTTCTGAAATTAAAACGCCCGGTCGTCTCAACTGCGTAATCGCCGGCGTAACCGCAAATTCATACATCTTAAAAACCTATTTGTTGTGAACGATTTAGCAGAAATAAATTGACAATGGAACAGTCTTGTTTCATAATCTTGAATCTAGCTCTAACAACAATACGAAATCATTTTAACAGATAGAAGCGAATAATGTTAGATGGCAAAAATTCTTCAATGAACGAAGAAAATTCTCTTAAATCAAAAATTCTTTTAGCGGAAGATGACGGCGCGATGCGGCGTTTTTTGGAAATCAGTCTGCAAAGAGCCGGTTACGAAGTCGTGTCGGCGGAAGACGGTTTGGCGGCGATGCAAATCGCTCTGACCGAAAACTTCGATGCGGTCATCACCGATGCCGTGATGCCGAATCTGACCGGACACGATTTGTGCCGGATTTTGCGGCAGAATCCGAACTTTAAAGGCGTTCCGCTAATCATTCTGAGCGGACTCGAACAAGAAACTGCCTCTGATGTCGAACACGACTGCGCCGACGTTTATTTGGTCAAAAACGCAAATCTGAAAGAGGAATTGACAAAGGAACTAACTAGATTTATCGCTGATAAGGCTTAACCTGAGAAAACTTTCGATACATAAATCGGGCGATTTCTCCAAAAATAAAAATTCCCGCAAAATCCGCCAGCAAATCGCCCGCATCAAAAGTGCGCCCGCGAACAAACATCTGAGAAAATTCTTCCAGCGTTGCTACTGCCAGAACAATCAAACTGCCGAGCAAGTAATTTAATTTCCAGAGCCGAACTGTTTTCGCGCTCAATGCCAGATTAACGAGCAGAGAAAACATTCCCATCAAACAAAAATGCCCGATTTTATCGCCGAACGGCAGATTTCTGATAAATGTAAAAAGATATTGCGTTTGCCTGACATCCGCCAAAACGACAATGCCCGCGAGAATAAATATGTAAATCACGGCGACGATTTTTATGCTGGCGGGCATTTTGGTTTAGGTGAGAAATGAGAAATGAAAATTTTAATAATCGTTATTTCTCATCTCTCATTTCTCATTTAATAAGTTGCCTTGGCGGCGATGCCGTCAATCAAACTTTCGAGCGGCGTGTATTCGAGATTTTGCGAAGTCGCCACCGCTTTGTAAGTCAGTTTTCCGGCGTAAGTATTCACGCCTTCCGCCAAACCTTGGTCGTCCTGAATCGCTTTTTCAAAACCCTTGTTTGCCAATGAAAGCGCATACGGCAAAGTTGCGTTGGTCAGCGCAAACGTCGAAGTTCTGGGAACTGCGCCCGGCATATTTGCCACGCAGTAGTGCAAAACTCCTTCTTCGTAAAATGTCGGATTGGAATGCGTCGTGGCGTGCGTCGTTTCAAAACAGCCGCCCTGGTCAACTGCCACATCCACCAAAACCGCGCCATTCGGAATGTCTTTGAGCATCGCGCGGGTCAGCAATTTCGGAGCCGCCGCGCCAACGACGAGAACGCCGCCGATGACTAAATCGGCGTGTGAAATCGCTTCGTGAATCGCATACGGCGACGAAGCGAGCGTCTGCACCTTCGATAAAAAGATGTCGTCGAGTTGACGCAATCTGTCTAAGTTAATATCAATAATCGTAATCTTCGCGCCCAAACCGACCGCCATTTTCGCCGCTTCCGTGCCGACCACGCCGCCGCCGATAATGACGACGTTCGCCGCCGGAACGCCCGGAACGCCGCCCAAAAGAATGCCGCGTCCGCCGTTCATTTTCTCCAAAAACGTCGCGCCGACCTGCACCGCCATTCTGCCCGCCACTTCCGACATCGGCGTCAGCAGCGGCAGAGTTCCCTTTTTGTCGGTGATGGTTTCATAAGCCACGCCCGTAACTTTGCGTTCGAGCAGTTGTTTCGTCAATTCAAATTCCGGTGCGAGATGCAGATAGGTGAACAGCAATTGATTTTCGCGCATTCGCGGATATTCGGGCGCGACCGGCTCTTTGACTTTGACGATCATCTCGCCCGTCTGCCAGATTTCATCTGCCGTATCGAGCATTTTGCCGCCCGCTTTAACGTAATTTTCGTCAGAAAAACCCGAACCTTCGCCCGCCGTTTTCTGCACGAAAACTTCGTGTCCCGCGCCGACCAGCGCGTTCACGCCCGCCGGTGTCAGCCCGACGCGATATTCGTTATCCTTAATTTCCTTCGGTAATCCGATTTTCATTGATAAATTCTCCAATAACTAGACTTTGATAAGAAAAACTATATTTTCCGATTTTACGTCGTTTTTTTCAAACCGGAAAAGGCATTAGCCGAGATTTCGACTTTTTCCAGCGTAATCGGTAAATTTTGCCGGGTAGCGGCTCAACCGAAAGAGAGAGCAAGTTTATTGTTGTAGCGATACGGAAAAATAAACTTCACGGTGCGTGTTCATATCTGCCTAGTTTTCGCTCAAACATCTTCTCTTATGGAGTTTGTAATGGCTTTTCCCAATCTTGATTAAAAAGTAAAGATTTGTTAATCTAACTTTGGTTATTAAATACAGAAAGTTGAGCGGGCGAAAAGCGATGAAAATATCGGCACAGGAAGAATACGGTTTAAGGTGCTTGGTGCAGCTTGCGACCTTGCACGACAACGAATCTTTGACGCTCAGCCAGATTGCCGAGCGTGAAGGAATTTCCGTCGCCAACGCGGGAAAGTTGATGTGGCTGTTAAATAAAGCCGGATTTGTTTCAGCGACGCGCGGCACGAAAGGCGGCTACACGCTGGCGCGAACGGCGAGTGAAGTTTATTTAAACGAAGTCATCAAAATTTTAGAGGCGGACGAAATTAACAATCACTGCGAAGGCTACAAAGGTGTTTTGGAAATGTGCATTCACAACGGCGATTGCGGCATTCGCCCCGTCATCGTCGGGCTGCATCAAATTGTCAATGAAGCGTTATCAAACATCACGCTCGCGCAACTGGTCGGCGAAGAACGCAAAGTTACGGAAACTTTTCAACAAATTCAGCGGCTCGAAAAACGCGCCGCCAAGCAGATTTTAGGAAGTTAAAATTTTACAAAAAACATTATGAGTACGGCTGTCGAATTATTAGCAAACAGAGAATATAAATACGGTTTCACGACCGACATCGAAACGGAAACAATTGCCAAAGGTTTATCGGAAGATGTCGTGCGATTGATTTCATCGAAGAAAAACGAGCCGCAGTGGTTACTCGATTTTCGTCTGAAAGCCTATCGCCACTGGCTGAAAATGGAGCAGCCGGACAATTGGGCGAATTTCGATTATCCGAATATTGATTTTCAAAATATCAGTTATTATTC
>JAJAYR010000217.1 GCA_026786155.1 Pyrinomonadaceae bacterium | reverse complement strand
TCGGGGAATTTGAGAAGCGGTTAATTGCGCGTCAATTCGCGTTGAAACCAAGCCTTGGCAAACGTCCATTCGCGCCGCACGGTCGTTTCGGAAACATTTAAAACGTGCGCCGTTTCCTCGATTGACAGACCGCCGAAAAATCTGAGTTCGACGATTTTGGCTTGTCTTTTATCAACCGTTTCCAGAGCCGCCAAAACTTCTTCCAACGCCAGCAAGTCGAGTTCTTTTTCGCTGGAAAAACTCACCGCTTCGTCAAGCAGAATCTTTTGTCCGCCGTCGCCGCGTTTCTGCGCTTTTTTTTTCCGTGCGTGGTCAATCAGAACCTTTCGCATTACTTCCGCCGCGACCGCAAAAAACTGCGCCCGATTCTGCCACGAAACCGTTTTCCAATCAACCAGCCGGATAAACGCTTCGTGAACCAGCGCGGTTGATTGCAGCGTGTGGTCGCCGCGCTCGTTTTTCATATACGCCGAAGCGAGCCGCCGCAAATCGTCATAGACGAGTTCGAGCAGTTTTCCGGGCGCATTTTGGTCGCCCGCGCCGACCGCGTTCAGCAAACCCGTCACATCTTTTTGCGGCTGATTCATTTCGTTTGATTTCCGGTAAACCGCATTATACGAAACTTTTTTCAAATTTCATACATTTTTTGGGCGGATTCATTTTCCTTTTACGCCTTATTAACCGAAAGACAAATTTTTCAAAAAAACGGAGGAAATTTTATTATGGGATATTCGATAAGTCACTGGAATCCATACGAAAAAATGACGAAGGACAAATTTTTAGAATCTCTGGCTCGTATTGACAGGCAAGTCAGCGAATATGAAAAAAATGCTAATTTTGCCAAGCATATTGTCCCTGAGAAACTTCACGAAAAAATTATGGGGCTAGCCGATGCGATAAAAAAAGGCAAAGATTTTTACGCCTACTACCAGGACGCAAGGGCTTTATACGAAGCCTTTGACTTTTTAAATAAACAAGACGTATTCGACGATCCGGCAAAAGCGGCACAGGCGTATGGAAGATTATTTAGGGTGTTGGGTTCGATAGCGGCGAAGAATCCAAATCCTTTAATCAGCACTTACGGGCAAATAATCAATATGCTCGGTCAAAAATTTGAAACGCTTTATGGTCTGCTGAACGGAACACACGGCGATAAGCAATATGATTCGCTGTTTCGTGACCCGCAAAATCAAAAAAATTATTAGCTGAAATTTATCTGACCGAAATTTACTTTTCCGGGTTTGGACGGCGTTTGACCGTCCTTTTTTATTTTTTGAAAAAAACTTGTGGGCGGTTTCGCCCCTTTCTTACGCCCTAATTGGCAGAAGGAAAAATTGAAATAATTTTCACTTTGAAATTAAATGGAGGATTTTCGAGAAATGACACGGACAAAAACGAATTTACAAATTAACAAACGGTGGCTTTTGGTTAAGACGATGCGGGCGTTTTCGCTAACGATTCTGCTCGTCGTGATAAGTTTCAGCGGCGGCAGTTCGGCATCGGCGCAATTTACGTTTATGGGCGATTACGATAAAACATTCGCCGCCCCGCGCGGTTATTTCGCTGACCCGCAAGACCCTGACCCGACGATTGATGAACAAGCAACGGCTTTCTACACGGGCGATTTTGCACCGGACGGCTCAATCACCGGCGGCGGGACTCTGCTTACTACCAGCAACACCGTAGATTTTTATATTCGGAAATTTACTCCGACCGGCGCGGCGGACACTTCTTTCGGTTTGAACGGAGTGGTTCGCACCAATTTTCACAGCCGCTTCGACGGCGTTCCCGGATACGACACGCCGATTGTTTTGAAAGTTCAGCCGGACGGCAAAACCCTCTTTGCCGGCAGTTGTCGAACGCTCGAACCAGCTCCGCAAACTGCGGCTTTCGGTGTTGATGCCTGCGTCATTCGCTACAACGCGAACGGCACGCTCGACCAGACTTTCGGCGGCAACTTGCTCGTCTATACTTCTCAAGGCACCACGCAAAATCAAACGACGCAGATTGAGCCGGGTAAGCTGATTTTCCAGACCGGAGTCATCAGCAACGGGCAATCATTCGGCACACAAGGCACGTTTCACGATATAGCGATTCAGCCCGACGGCAAAATCGTCCTCGTCGGCGAAACGCGCAACTACGCCAGCTTTTTTGCGGCTCAGGGCTACGGCGCAATCGTTGTGCGTTTGAACCAGAACGGCACGCTCGATTCGACCTTCGGCACAAACGGTATTGCCCGTTGGACTGCGCCGCAAAGCGGAACTTGTTTTCCCGAACGTCGTTTTTTCGGCGTGCGTCTGCAAGCCGACGGGCGTATCATCGCTGTTGGACACGACGGCTCGGCATCCGGCGAAGCTTGTTTCTTAGGCAGATTTTTCGCCGTCACGCGCTGGACGGCAAACGGTCAGCTTGAAACCGTGCGCCGATTGGACAACAACACCGATGTCGGTCAAAACGAGCGAGCCGTTTCCGCGCATTTCACCAGAGACGGCAGCAAAATTCTTGTTTCCGGTTCTTACCGAAACCTGAGCGGAACTCCGGCGGGTCGCAACAAGCCGACGATAATTCGCTTAAACACAAGCGATTTATCGCTCGACGCAAGTTTTGGAAGCGGCGGAATTGTTCAATCCAATAACGTAGGCAACTCCTGGGTCGGCGCGACCTTAAACATCAAGGCGATTCAGCCGGACGGCAAAATCATCGCCGTTGACAACGCTTCCATTAACGGAACCGGCGTGGTGCGCCTCAACCCCGACGGCTCCGGCGACAATTCTTTCGGTAATACCTTTTACGACCAGCAGAATCAGAACAATCGCGGCAGGATCAGAGTCTTCGTCACAAATTTTAACGGTGTTTCAGCCGACCTCACCGCCGAACAAATCCTCGTCCGTCCGAACGGCAGAATCAATCTGCTCGGTTACAGCGCGGCACACGCCGGTCAGGGAATTCTTCGCGCCGCCGTGTCTCAGCAGAACACGGTGTTCGAGAACGGCATCTACTCGGACTTTACCAACGACGGGCGAACCGACATCAGCGTGTTTCGCAACGGCGCGTGGTTTTATCTCGATTCGACAAATAATCAATCGAACGGCATCTCGTTCGGTCAAGCCGGAGACAAACCCGTGCCAGCCGATTATGACGGCGACGGTCGAACCGATGTCGCCGTCTTCCGTAACGGCATCTGGTATCTTCAGCAATCTACGAAAGGTTTCACCGGCATCTCGTTCGGCACGACCGGAGATTTGCCGCGTCCCGGCGATTTCGACGGCGACGGCAAAGCCGACATCGCAGTATTTCGCCCGTCAAATGGCGTGTGGTATGTTTTGCGCTCGTCGGATAACCAATTCTACGGCACGCAGTTCGGGCAGGCGGGCGATGTTCCGTTGCTGGTGGATTTCGATGCCGACGGTAAATCCGATATTGCGGTTTATCGTGCAGGCATCTGGTATTACATTCGCAGTTCGGACAACGGTTTTCGCGGCATTGCCTTTGGCGCAAGCGACGACATTCCGGGGCAGGGCTATTATGACGGCGACTCTCAGGCGGACATCGCGGTGTGGCGACCGTCAAACGGCGTGTGGTATCGCTTGAACAGTTCGACGGGCGGCGGATTAGTCGGACAAACTTTCGGGCAAGCGGGCGATAGACCCGTGCCGGGCGATTATGACAACGACGGCAAAAATGATTTGGCGGTCTATCGCGGCGGCATCTGGTATGTGCAGCGGTCAAGCGACAATTCGTTTTTCGGCGTGGCATACGGCGCAGCGACTGACGTGCCGGTGCCGTCGGCTTATCTGCCCTAGTAAAGTAAAATAAGGCGAAAAAGGGAAAAGGTGAAAAAGTTTTATCTGGAAGACAACGCGGCTTTTTCACCTTTTCCCTTTTTCGCCTTTGAAATTCTCACGACCAGCGTTCACAATTTTAATGTATGTCGTTGGAAACGGATTACATTGTCATTGGAAGCGGAGTCGCCGGGCTTCGCGCTTCGATTGAGCTTGCTCGGACAGGCGCACGGGTTACGGTTTTAACCAAGGATAAAGCGAACGAATCGAACACCGAATACGCGCAGGGCGGCGTGGCGGTTGTGCTTTCGGACGACGATAACGCCGAACTGCACGAAGAAGATACGTTGATTGCAGGTGCGGGACTTTGCGATACGAAAGCCGTCGAAACGCTCGTCGCCGACGGCACGAAATATATCAAGCAGCTTATCGAATGGGGAATCGAATTTGACCGCGAAGGTGGAAAACTCGCTTTCACGCAGGAAGCGGCGCATTCGCGTCGAAGAATTTTACACGCGCACGGCGATTCGACCGGCAAGGAAATCGTCCGCGCTCTGATTGCGCGGGCGCGGCAGGAAAAACAGATTGTTTTGATGCCGTTCGCCAATACGGAAAGTTTGATTGTCGCTGACGGCAGATGCGTCGGCGTGCGATTTCTCGACCCGATTCTTCGCGCTCCGCGTGAGATTTTCGCCCGCGCCGTCATTTTATGCACGGGCGGCGCGGGACAACTCTACTTACACACGACCAATCCGCCGGTGGCGACCGGCGACGGAATGGCGATGGCGTATTTTGCGGGCGCGGAAATGGCTGATATGGAATTCGTGCAGTTTCATCCGACGGCTTTAAATATCGAAAACGCGCCGCGCTTTCTCCTTTCGGAAGCGATGCGCGGCGAAGGCGGAATTTTGCGAAATAAACTCGGCGAACGGTTTATGGGAAACTATGACGAACGCCTTGAACTCGCGCCGCGCGACATCGTTTCGCGCTCGATTGTCGCCGAAATGCGGAAGACGGGAACGCGCAATGTGTTTCTCGATATGACCGATTTGAGCGAAGATTTTCTGCGCGAACGATTTCCTAAAATTTATGAAACCTGCAAGTTTTACGATTTGAATATTGCAGCGGATTTGCTGCCCGTGTCTCCGGCTTCGCATTATTGTATGGGCGGCGTGCGGACGGACTTGGACGGACGGACGACAGTCGCCGGACTTTACGCGGCGGGCGAAGTTTCCTGCACGGGCGTTCACGGTGCAAATCGGTTGGCTTCAAATTCTTTGCTCGAAGGCTTGGTTTTCGGGGCGCGTTCGGGCGCGGCGGCGATTGCGGATAATTACGAATTACGAATGACGAATGACGAATCGGGCAATCCGAAATCCGAAATCCAAAATCCAAAATCGGACGGAATTTCAACCGCCGTGAAAAAGCGCGTCAAGCGCGTGATGTGGGAGCGCGTCGGGATTTTGCGTGATAAAGATTCTTTGAAACGTGCGTTGAAGGAATTTGAGCAAATCGAAAAATCGAATCTCGGCACGTCGTCGCGCAACTTCGTAACTTTAGCGAAACTGATTGCAACTTCGGCTCTGTGGCGCGAAGAATCGCGCGGCGGACATTTTCGCACCGACTTTCCCGAACGCAACGACGTTAATTTTCATAAACATTCGATTCAAAAAATTGACGAGAAAATTTCGGCGAGCGAGAAAATAAATTTCTATATGAAGAAATCGTAAAGTTTTGTAGCGGGAAACGGAAGAAAATTATCCACAGATAGACACAGATAAACACGGATAAGCACTTCAACAAAAATAAAATTGACTAAAAGCGTTTAGAGTCCACGCTTCAGCGTGTCCTTCCGC
>JAJAYR010000216.1 GCA_026786155.1 Pyrinomonadaceae bacterium | reverse complement strand
TCGCAATCGGATATTCGCCTTCGGTAAAATTATAAACGGTTGTTTCGTGTTCTTTGACATATTCAAACAGAGCGTTTGAGGTTTTCAGAAAGTCTATCCGCATTCCTTCAAATTCGGCGTTCGTAAAATTTGCGTCTTTGTTCGTAACTTTGACGTAGCCGATAATTTTTTCCAACTCTGTTCCCGAAATCAAAATATCCAAATCTTTGGTATTGCGGTCTTGGATGTAGGCGAGATAAGCGATGCCGCCGACAATGCAGAAATCAACCTGCAATTCTTCCAGCAGATTCAGAAATTTTATCACCAGTTCAGGCAGCATATCATAATCAATCGGAAAGCCGTCGCGCCAATTTTGGATGTTAAAAGCGTTCGCATCGTAGATAGATTGACAAATCGCCAACTGGTGCGTGCGGGCGGCGAACGTCGGTTCGATGAACGGATAATTTTTCATCTTTTACAAAAACTGCGGCAATCTTACGCTTCAAAGTATTCCCATTTCCTGCAAATCTTCAATCGGTTCGATGAACGAACACGAACCGAACGAGATGATGCCGTGTTCGCGCAAGAATCTTAACTGCGTCGTGTGCGCGAAGTATTCCTGCCGCCACAAAACGCCGTCGGCGCGGAATTGAAAATTGTCGGCGCGTTCTTCTCTCAAAAGTTCGTGAATCAGACGCGGTTCGTAGCCTTGCTGTAAAAAAGCGGCGGCGAGAAAGACGTTCAAAAAACCGTTCATTCTGCCCGTCGGCGCGTTCGCTTCATAAGTCAAAGTTTTTTGGCAGCGCAGCGGATGATGCAGTCCGGCGGTGCATTTGAACGGGACGTTTGCCGCCAGACAGAGCCGCATAAAGCGTGTGATTTTATCAACCGGCGGAAAAGCGTCGGGCGTCACGCCGCCCGTGCGAATCTTGGCGCGGTGTTTGTGAATCGCCAGCGCGATAATCGAATCAGCCAGCTTTTCGTCCAAAGGCAGTTCAAAATAAACGGGCAGTTTTTCAGGCAGATGCGCCGTGATATTTTCGATTTCCAAAGTGTCGGCGGCTTTTACTTCGAGCGCGTCGGCAATGGCTTTGCCCGCAAATTTTTCGTTGAACGAGGCGATTTTTTCGACGGTTTCATCAATTTCATCGTTTCCCAAAACGCTCAATTTCCAAACGTCTTCGCCTTTTTCAAAAAACTTTTCCGCGTTCTCCGCAAACTCGTCGAGCCGCGCGACCGGCACGACGAAACGACCGAGCATCCATTTGTAATTACTTTCCAAATACGCCGCGTAATTGGTGACCGCTTCCGTCATCGGTAGTTTTGACGGCGGAAAAAGCCCGGCGTAATCAACGATTTCGGCGAGCAAAGCGCGGATTGATTCGATTGTTTCTACTTCGTCCATCAAGTTTTTAATTTTACGATAAACCGCCGAAAGATTGTAATTTGTTTAGCGAAAAAAATTACCGGCAAAAATACCGCTTGCTTTCAACCGCCGTTGTGCGTTATCTTTTGGAGCGTTAAAAATTTACAAGAAGTTTTATAATTTACCGAATGCGTGTTTTAGGCATTGACCCAGGCAGCGAAACGCTCGGTTGGGGCGTGGTCGAAGGCGGCGGGCTGAAATATAATCTGATTGATTTCGGCACGGTCAAATCCAGCCCGAAGGAAGCGTTTTCCAAGCGTCTTTTGAAAATTTACGACGGCATCGAAGCCGTTATCGCTAAATTCACGCCCGATGTTTTGTCGGTCGAAGAAGCGTTTTATGCCAACAATGTCAAAGTTGCTCTCAAACTCGGACAGGTGCGCGGCGTGGTTCTGCTGCTCGGCGAAAAATCCGGTTTGGAAATCTCGGAATTCGCGCCGCGCCTGATAAAACAAACGGTCGTCGGCTACGGGAACGCCGAAAAACATCAGGTTCAGGAAATGGTGCGTCTGCTTTTGAAAATGAAAACCGTTCCGCAGCCGCACGACGCGGCGGACGCGCTGGCAATCGCCATCTGCCATTTTCATCACGCCGGAATGCAGAGCCGAATCAATCTGGCGAAACTGAAATAATTGAACTCGCTCAATTTCTTCAACCGCCGCAACCTTAAAACCACTCCCAAAATCCTAGAGGAGATTTGTATGAAACGCTCTCTGTTCTCGCTCTTTATTCTCGTTTTGCTCGTTTTTACTTCTAACATTGAAGCGCAAAAACGGCGCGGCACGGTGAAAGTTAAAAGATCAACCGCCGTCCAAACGCCGCGCGGAAATTCAGGTAATACGGCGGTCGTCATTGACGAAAGACTCGCCGTTTTGCGTGTCGAACCGAGCCTTTTCGCCAAAACCGTGCAGCGAATGCGGCGCGGTAGAACCGTGATAATTTCCGGCTTACGCGAAGCCGACGGCGTGACGTTTTACCGCGTCAACGCCGCGCCGAATTACGGCTGGGTGCAGGCGGAAGCCGTCGCGGGAAAGTTTCGGCGCGGCGACGACGCGCGGCTGGCGAAACTCGTCCACAGTTCCAAAGGCTTCGAGCAGATTGACCGCGCTCAAGTTTTTCTCGACACTTTTAACGATTCGCCGCTGCGTCCGGCGATTCTTCTGCTGACCGGCGATTTGATGGAAGAAACAGCTTTGAAACTTTCCGCCGAAGCCACGCGAAACCTCGACCGCCGCGAAATGTCCGCTTCCGGCGCACCGCTCCACAGTTTTTATCTGAATTACGTCGCGCTCGACCGCTACCGGCGGCTCGGCATCAATTTTCTTTTCAATTCCAACGCGAAACTTTTTCACTACGACGGCGCGAACTGGCGCGAGATTATCAAAAAATCGCCGAAATCAAACGAAGCCGCCGAAGCGCAGAAACGGCTTGATTCGCTAAAAGAGAAAATGGAAGCGGTGAAATGAGAAGGCAGTTGGCAGTTGGCAGAAAGCAGTTGGCAGCGGGCAGAAAGCAGAAAGCAGTTGGCAGTTGGCAGTTGGCAGTTACAGCCAGAATAGTAAGTGAATATAACAAATCTTTCTGCCTTCTGCCTTCTGCCTTCTGCCTTCCGCCTTCTGCCAACTGCCTTCCGCCTTCTGCCTACCTTCCGCCCGTATCAACCATCCGGCTGGCGCGTTCCGAGGCGAGCGTGAAATTCGGCAGGATGCGAAATCTTACCAGACCGACGGTCACGGTTTGCCCGGCGGCGAGCGGAAAAGCCGTCGTTTCGGTTTTCGGACGGGTAACGATAATCGGTTGTTTGGCTGATAAATCGAGCCGCACGATGACTCTTTCAAACGCGCCGACAAAGCTGACTTCTTCGACGATTCCTTCAGTCAATTTTTGATAATGCTGCATTAGATTTTCCGGTTTTCGCAAAAAAATATCTTCCGGGCGAAAGACGAGTTTGACCGATTGCCCGTCTCTGAAATTCATTTCGTTTTCCAATTCGAGACTGATATTTTCGCTTTCAAAATTTCGCCCGCGAACAATTCCCAGAAGCAGATTTGCCGCGCCTAAAAACGTCGCCACATATTCGGTTGCGGGTTTGGTGTAGACATCGAACGGCGTTCCGATTTGTTCGAGCCTTCCGGCGTTTAAAACAGCGATGCGGTCGCCGAGTTCGAGGGCTTCTTCCTGGTCGTGCGTGATAAAAATCGAAGGCACGTTGATTTTCTTCAAAAGTGTGCGAATCTCGCGTCTCAGGCGAGTGCGAATCTGCGCGTCGAGTACGCCGAACGGCTCGTCAAAAAGCAAAACTTCCGGCTCGTAAGCGAGGGCGCGGGCGATGGCGACGCGCTGCTGCTGTCCGCCGGAAAGCTGCGACGGATATTTCTGGCGGTGTTCTTCGAGATGCACGAGTTCGATTAAACGATTGACGGTTTCCGCGATTTCCGGCTTCGAGGCGCGACGCAGGAGCAAGCCGTAACCGATGTTTTTTTCGACCGTCATTTTCGGAAAAAGCGCGTAAGATTGAAAAATAACGCCGACCCCTCTTTCTCTGGCGGGAAGTTCGGTGACGTCTTTGCCGTGCAGAATAATTTTTCCCGAATCGGGCGTTTCGAGTCCGGCGATAATTCGCAGAATCGTCGTTTTGCCCGAACCGGACGCGCCGAGCAAAACGACTGTTTCGTCGGCGGCAACATCAAAATTGATGTCGTCCAACACGACTGTTTCGCCGAACTTTTTGCCGACGCTGCGGACGCTGACGGCGATTTGTTTGTTATTAATCTGCATAAGTAGCCGTCAAAATTGAAAGTGTCAGTAGCCCAAGCGTCAGCGCGGGCTTCAACGCGCCAGCCTTCCTTAACAGTCGGGCGGTGAAGCGGGGACACGCTTTTAACTGCCGACTGCTGCTGCCTTCTGCCAACTCGACGTTATTCTGCTTCGAGCCAATCACGCGCAAAAAACAGGATGCTGAAAATCACGAACGAAAAAATTGCCAGCACAATCGCAATGGCGTTTGCCGCTTCGACTTGTCCTTCGTTGAATTTGGCGAAAATATACAGCGGCGCGGTTTGCGTCCGTTGGGCGAGATTGCCCGAAACCAGAATCGTCGAGCCGAATTCGCCGACCGACCGTGCGAACGTCAAAAGTGCGCCGCCGACAATCGCGCCGCGCAGAGATGGCAGAGTAACGTGCCAAAACGTCTGCCAGCGCGTCGCGCCCATCGTCGCCGACGCTTCTT
>JAJAYR010000215.1 GCA_026786155.1 Pyrinomonadaceae bacterium | reverse complement strand
ATGAGCAAAATCAACGCGACAATCGCCGCGCGAATCGCCATTTTAACGGCGCGTTTCAACACGAAAAAGGTAATCGCCGCCGTTGCAATCAAAAAAATCACCAGAACTATCCACGCGATTTCCATATTTAATAACCTTGTTCCCTGGCTTTTTCCGCCAACGCTTTTTCGATTTTGTCTAAATCTTCTTCGCTGAGGGAAGTTTCTTCGGTCGGAATGGCGAATTGTTCATCAGCCCACGCGCCGAAGTCTAATAATTTACAGCGTTCGGAGCAGAAAGGACGGAATTCATTGCCCGTATATTCGGTTTCACGATGACAAGTCGGACATTTTACTACCGGCATAACGATTAAATTATACACTTTTACATCTTTTCATTGAAAGTCGGCGGCGCCGGCGGCGCGGCAAAACTTTCATCTTCGGGAATCGTGGAAACGCGGCGCATTATCAGCCAGATTCCGACGAAACTTGCAGCCAAACCAGTCAAACTGATGATTGTGTCCACTGACCAGGGTAATTGCTCAGTGTTCGTCAATCGCTTTCCCGAAACCGACATCCCGATGGTAATCATAATTAAGATGATTACCGGGAAAATAATTTGCAGTCCAAATCCAACCGCGAAAGTCAGCAAAGCCCAGCCGACAGCGTTGCGCCCTGTATCTTCGGCAGTTTTGTAAATGTAATAAGTCGCAATAAATACAGCGATAAATCCTAAAATAGATAGCATTTTAACACCTCATTTTTTAATTTCATAAGTTATACAGTCGGTCGGAAACACTCGGAATAGATGATAGTTGAGAGATAAAAATCTATCAGTTATCATCTTTCATCTGTTCCGAATCTAATAAATATCAGAACTTCGGCTTGCCGCTCGATTTTTTATAAATTCCGCTCGCGCTGACGTTATGACCGAAGCCGCATTCGCTGTCCGCGCCTGCTTGCGTAACTTTTATTTCGCCTCGTCTGACAAACTTTATCGTGATGCGGCATTGCCCGAATTCGTCGGCAGCGTAAACCGCCGTGTCGCCCTCAATCGTCGCCGTGCCGTCCGCGCTGCCCATATTCGCCGACATCTCGCCCGTGCCGTCAATATATGGATAAGTCAATTCAAAAGCCACGCGCAATTTACCTTTGCCGACCGACAAGATTTTTATTTCGTTGTAACTGCCTTTGTATTTGCCGTCGAAATAATCACGAAAAGTGCCGTTGACTTCCGCCGCGCCGACCGATTTTCTGTTCTGCGCGGTTGCTCCGACGACGGAAATTGTAAAAATGAAACTCAAAAAAATCAACAATTTTTTCATTTATTTCCTTACCCTTAGAATTAACATTTATTTTACTCGAATAATTTGTTATATTCTGCCCAACTCTTTCCAAAATTCAAAACAACAAAAAGGAATAAAACTTTATGAGTGCAAATGTAGGAACGATGGGAAATTTCGGCGAGACGGGCGCGATTGCCGACCAAAATAAACATCCGAAAGGGCTTTACGTGCTTTTCGGGACGGAAATGTGGGAGCGATTCAGTTTTTATTCGATGCTCGCGCTGTTCACGCTTTATTTACAAGACCCGAAAGAAGGATTTAGCTGGACTTCGGGACAAGCGACCGGGCTTTACGCCAATTATCTGATGTTCGTTTATGCCAGCCCGCTTATCGGCGGTTTGATCGCCGACAAAGTTACCGGCTATCGCAAAGCCGTGATGATTGGCGGATTTTTCTTTATGGCTGGTCACGGGCTGCTTTCGATTCCGGCGATGTGGGCGGTTTATGCCGCGCTGACCTGTCTGGTTATCGGCAACGGATTTTTCAAACCAAATGTCTCGACGATGGTCGGAAACCTGTATCCCGAAGGAAGCCATTTGAAAGACCGCGCCTACAACATTTTTTATATGGGCATCAACGTCGGTGCGTTTTTCGCGCCGGTTGTGATGGAAATTGTCAGACAAACTTTTGGATTTCACGCCGCTTTCGCCGTCGCCGCTTTCGGGATGGTGATTTCCGTAGGGATTCTTTGGTTTTTTAGAAATCTGGTAGAAAACAATGATAGAAATCCGCTTCGTTCAGCCAATCAAGCGGCAGATGTCGCCGCGACGAGTGTTGACGCACCGCCGCACGGCATTAGCGACCAAAACGAAGGCGGACACGATGCCGCGAACAAAGCCCGGCAAGACACGATGAACGCCGTGCCGGACTCAAAGCGCATTATGGCGTTGATTGTCATTTTTGCCATCGTCATCGTTTTCTGGATGGTCTTTCACCAAAACGGTTCGACGCTGACTTATTGGGCGGACGACAACACGGCTTGGAACGTAACGGGAACGATTTCTAATTCCATCAATCCGTTTTGGATTATCGTTTTGACGTTTCCGCTCGTCTGGTTTTGGGGATTTCTCGACAAACGCGGCAAAGAACCGGCGACACCGACGAAAATGGCAATCGGAATGATGCTCACCGGACTTTCGTTTTTTGTGCTTTATTTTGCCGCGACCGTCGGCGAAGGACAGCAGGCGACTCCTGAACAAATCACCAACGGTTCATTCAGAATCAACGAAAGAATTGTCAGTCAGCTACAAACCGACGGCGTGCCGCAAGATGTGCTGGCTAAACTGATAGACAGCAAAGGCGCGGATAAAAGTTACATTATCAACGACAAAAAATTTCAAACCGATTCAACCTTTTCGAGCGCACTTTCAACCATCGTCGTCAATCTCAAGTCGGACGGCGTGCCGGAAGACACCGCCAAAAAAGTCGGCGATGTCGAAATTGAAGATAAGGAATTGCCGAAAGGAAAGTTTGAAGGAAATCAAAATTTCCCGCTCTATCTGACAAAAGTAACTGAAAAGCTGAGAACCGAAGGCGTGCCGGAAGATGTTTTGGGGAAAATTCAAGGCTATCAGAATAAAAAATTCACGGGCGAAGCAAAACTGTCTGATACGGTCAAGAAAGTTGTCGGCGAAGAACCGGCTAATCAGTTTATGAGCAAGATTATGAACCGCGCCGTCTTGTTTCAGGTTTCGCCTTTTTGGCTGCTGTTAGCTTACGCCATTCTTTCTTTAGGTGAATTGATGCTTTCGCCGATGGGTTTATCGCTCGTTTCAAAAGTCGCGCCGATTCGTCTGCGAGGGCTTTTGATGGGCGGCTGGTTCGTGGCGACGGCAATCGGCAACAAACTGACGATGATTGGAATTTACTGGAGCATCTGGTATCAATCGTCGTTCTTTATTATTCTGGGTTTGATGGCTTTGTTTATGTCAGTCGTCTTATTCCTTTTACTCAAGCCGCTCAAAAAAGCGATGCCGGGCGTTTAGAATTTTTCATCGAACGGCTAAATCAGTAATTCCGCGTTCACGCTCGAACTGCTGCCGCGCAGGAAAAGCGGTTGAAGTTAAATTTATTACTTCAACCGCTTTTTTTGTAAAATTATCCGCCCGAAATCTCTTAAACTTCTTAATGTTTCTTTGAGAATCAGAATCAACTTAACCCGAATCCAGTCCTTGATTTGAACTCTCATAATCAGTTTTAAAATACAAATATAATCGAAATTTTATGAAGTTGAAAAATTACGCCCGGCGTTTTTCCGTCGCCCTTCTGCTGCTCGCCGCTCAAACTTACGCCGGTTCCAAACTTGACGCTAATGAATACGTCGGGCAGTTTGACCCGACACTCGTCGCCTACCCGGAAGACACCGAAAGAATCATTTTCAAACCCGTTTCGGCAGACAGTTTGAGAGGTGCTAAAATCCCGGACGCGGACGTGCATCTGACCGCCAACCGGCTGCAAAATCCCGTCGGCGCGTCGCTCGTCGCCATTCTCGTCGAAGAAGCAGACGCGAAACCGATGATATTTGTTGATTTGAACGCCGATAACAGTTTCGGCGAGGACGAGAAATTTACCTTCAAACGACAGGAAAAAGATAATCCTTATTTGTGGGTAACGACCGTCGCCGTGCCAGTCAAAAATAATAATCTTTTTACTGCCTGCCCGATTTTTATTCGTTATTTCAGAGATTATCAAACCGCGAAAATGAGCAAAAACGACCGCCTGCTCGAACAATCCACGCAGGTTCTGGCTCGCGGGTCGGTTGACGTGAAGGGCAAAAAAGTTCTCGTTCAATACGCTTACAGTTTGGAAGACAAAAAAATAAATCCGTCGTTCGGCTGGCTCGGCGTTGACGCGGACGCAGGCGCGGCAGGACAGCTTCGTCGAATTAAAAGACGTGCAATTCAGAATCGAATCTTTTCCGACGACTTTTCTGATTGCGCCGGACGGAAAAATTCTTTCGATGAGCCGTCAGGACAGAGACGAGCCGGATTTGCGCGGCAAGGATTTGCTGACGACGCTCGACGAAATTCTGCCGAAGAAATAGGTTTATTCTTTGAAACACGCAGGTCAAAACCTTGCAATTTATTGCAAGACTTTCAGTAATTTCCGCTAAAATCTATTCGAGGATAGCGAAAGATGAAAGAGAACCGAACAGGCTCGCATACGACAAGCAGGTTGACCGCACATATTGTTTGGGTCACAAAGTATCGTTACCACGTTCTGCAAGGTGACATCAAACTGCGATGTCGAGACTTGCTCGTGCAAATTTGCGACTCCGAAGATGTGCGAATCTTAAAAGGCGTCGTATCCAAAGACCACGTTCATATGCACATCGAGTATCCGCCAAAGATTGCCCTGTCGGATTTACTCAAACGCTTGAAAGGGCGTTCTTCGCGTCTGATTCAACAGGAGTTTCCGCATCTGGAAAAGCGATATTGGGGACGACATTTTTGGGCGACGGGTTACGGCGCGTGGTCAACCGGCAATATCACCGAAGAAGCCGTCCAAGAATACTTGGAGCATCATCGGCAGCCATCAAACAAGGAGAACAATCCGTTCATCCTTGAAGATGATTAAGTTTGGACTTTCAGTCCTTTTTCAAACCTCTGCACTTCCAGTGCAGAGTCGTTTAGTTTAACTTTATTTTTTCGCCGTTTGCGGGAAAAATTACTTTCCTTTAAACTTAAAGAGTTTTGCCCTTGTAGCTCAACGGTTAGAGCAGCAGACTTAACGGCGTGAAACCTAAATGAATTTATTTCACAGGGTTTTATCAAAATGGGTTGCTAATTTGCTAATAAAAAGCATTTTAGTAGAATCTGTCAAATTCGGGGAAACCTAAACATTGAATAAATGCACGGCAATCCCGAACCAAGCCTCTGAAGAGCGTGGAGGAAGGCGTAGAGACTGAACGGCAGACTCGTAAAGAGAAGAGACAGTCCAGACCACAAACCGGAAACGGGCGGCGAAAGCCGTAGCGGGTAAGCATAATCTGTTGGTTATAGGTTCAAATCCTATCGAGGGCAAACCTTTTGAATTTTCAGCCAGGACAATCTTTCGCGGATTGTCTTTTTTTATTGCTCCGAAGCAGACAAACTGCGGCTTCCGAACCACAGACAAATCGCCGCCATCAGACACGAAAACGGGCAGATGAGCAGAGTGTAGCGCATCATTTCGGCGTTTTCCGTGACGCCCGTTTGTGGATTGGTAATGATTCCGGCGAGGTCGCTCAATTTGCCGATGAGCGGCGCACCGATTAAATAAGCGGCGATGTTGACGGTGAAAAAATAGATGGCGACGGCAAGCCCGCGCAGATTTGCGCCCGCAATTTCGGTGGCATCCGCCGCCGCCGCGCCGAGCCACGCGAGAGCCGCGAAAAGCAAAACGAATCCCGCCGGAAGTATCAGATAAAAATTGTCGGAAAAAAGCGCGACGAACCAGCAGGGAATTGAGACGAGCGACAAAATCATTCCGTAGAACATTCGCCCGCCGCTTCTTTTTCGCCGAAACCAATCGGCAATCGCGCCGCCGAACAGCGTCGCCGGAATGCCCGCCGCCAAAGTGAAAATTCCCGCCCAATAACCGAAATTGGCGAGACTGACGTTATACAAACGGCTGAAATAACTCGCGCCCCAAATCGAGATATTATTAGTCGCCAAACCGAAAAAAGCGTAACCCAAACAAAGAAAAATGAAAGCCCGGTTCGACAGAAGCGACTTCCAATCGGCGGCGGAAGCGTAATTTTCTTCCGCCGCGTTTGCCGGTCTGGTGCGCTGCGGTTCGCGCATCAAAAAAACTAAAACGGCGAAAATTGTTCCGGGAAAGCCGACGATAAAAAACGCCTCGCGCCAGCCGAACTGACTCAAATAGCCGCCCGCCAGCGCAGCGAAACCCGCGCCGACGGCGATTCCCATCGAATAAATACTGGTAACAGTCGCACGTTTTGTCGGCGGAAAATAATCAATGAGCAGGGAAATCGCCGCCGGACCTAAAGTTGCTTCGCCGACACCGACCATCACGCGGCACGCGAAAAGCGTCCAGAATCCGTCGGCAAATCCGGTTAAACCCGAAAATAAACTCCAAGTCGCCAGACCAATCGCAATTAATTTCGTCCGCGAAGTTTTGTCCGCCAATCGCCCGAACGGAATGCCGAGCAAGGTGTAAAAAATCGCAAACGACGTTCCGCCGAGCAGCGCGAGCTGCGTATCCGTGAACGCCATTTCCTTCTTTATCAAAGGAAAAAGAATGTAAATAATCTGGCGGTCGAGAAAGTTCATCACATAGACGAACGTCAGCAAACCGAGCGCGTAATACGAATAAGCGGGAGTTTTTTCGATTTGATTCTGCATTTCTTGACGGACTCAAAACTTTATTTCAAAAGCATAATCTTCCCTTCGCCGGTAACGACGGTTTCACCCGATTGATTAGTGCAAACGGTTTCAATCGTTACAATCGGTTTGTCTTCGCGGATATTCGTCACGGTTGCCGTCGCCGTTACCGTGTCGTCAATAAAAACGGGCGCGATGAATTTCATCGTCTGCGAAAGATAAACGACTTTGCGCTCTTTGAATTCGTAGCCGAGAACGGCGGAAATCAATGCGCCGGAAATCATTCCGTGCGCGATGCGTCGTTTAAATTGCGTTTTCGCGGCGAATCCTTCGTCTAAGTGAATCGGGTTAAAATCGCCGGAAAGTTCGGCGAAAGCGCGAACGACCGCATCGGTAATTTGTTTGGTGGTGGAGAATTTGTCTCCGACTTTTAAGTCCATATTTTTATTTTTGCCACCGAGTTCACCGAGTTCACAGAGAGAGTTTTGGAATTTATCTCGTATTTAGTTTTCTCTGTGAACTCGGTGTTCTCGGTGGCTAATTCTTCCGTAAAAATTCCAAAACCTGCTTATTAAAATCCGCCGCTTTTTCAAATTGCGGAACGTGACCGCAGTTGTCGAAAACGACTAACTGCGAACCGGCGATACCTTTGTTAAATTTTTCGCCGTCCGAAAGCGGCAAAAGTCCGTCTTGTCTGCCCCAGATAATCAGCGTCGGTTTTTTGATTTCACTCAAACGATTATCCAAAAAATCTTCTTTGCGTTTGATTGATTCGATGAGGCTGTTAATCGTGTAACCGTCGTTCGCCACGATTCTCTGCGTCATAAACTGGTCAACGAAGGCTTCGTTATTTTGCAGCGCGGGCGCGGCGAAAATCAGTTTCAGATTGGCGCGAATCTCGTCGCGGGTCGAATTGTTTAATTGGTAAATTCTATCTAAATCAATTTCTTTCGGCGCAAGTCCGGCGGCATCAGCCAGCACGATTTTTTCGACGCGGTTCGGATACTTGATCGCCGTCAAAGCCGCCACCCAACCGCCCATCGAATTGCCGACGAGCGACGCTTTTTCGATTTTCAGTTCCGCCATAAATTTGTCGAGAAAATCAACGTAAGTTCCGACGCGATATTTCAAAAGCGGTTTGTCGGATTTGCCGAAGCCGATTTGGTCAAGCGCGATGACGCGGTAATTCTGCGCCAAAAATGTGATGTTAAATTGCCACGATTCGGCTTGTGCGCCGAGTCCGTGCAGTAAAATAACGGTTGGTTTCGCCGCGTCGCCCGCTTCGAGATAACGGATTTTCGCGCCGAATATGGTGACATTTTTCTCCGTCGGCGCGGTTTGCGCGAAGGCGGCGACTACCAAAATAAGAGCCAGTAAATTGGCAAAAAGTAATTTTCTCATAATTATTATTGACCGAAATTATGTAATTAAAACAAAAAAGACAAAAGAACTATTGACTAGCCGCCAAACTTTTTATTGTCCGAACAGCGAATAGTTAATAGCGAACAGCGAATAGTTGCGCTCTGTGGGCGTTATTCGCTGTTCGCT
>JAJAYR010000214.1 GCA_026786155.1 Pyrinomonadaceae bacterium | reverse complement strand
CGCGTCGCTGCCGGTTCAGTGGCTCGACGGCGCGACGACGAAAGACAGTTATCAGGGAAAACTGCCGGAGTTGATGGCGGAAGCGGGATTTAAGGGCATCGTTGAAACCGCCGCTTTCGACACTGTTTTCGGAACGATTCGATTGCATAAAGCCGAAAAGAAATAGTGGAAATATGGAAAAAACGATCTTTGAAATTTCGCAGATGGATTGTCCTTCGGAAGAAAATCTAATCAGGCTGAAGTTCGACGGAATCGAGGAAATCAAAAATCTCGATTTTGACATTCCGAACCGCCGGTTGACTGTTTTTCACGACGGGCAAATTGACGTAATCGAAAGTTCAATCGCCGATTTGAAACTGGGCGGAAGACGTTTAAGTAACGAGCCGTCCGACCAAATTGAATTTGAAGAGCCGGCAAAGCAAAGAAAACTGCTCTGGACTGTTCTTGCTATTAACTTCGCGTTTTTCGCCATTGAAATGACGACCGGAATCATTTCATCTTCGATGGGACTCGTCGCCGACAGCCTCGATATGCTTGCCGATTCCTTCGTTTACGCCATTAGCCTGTTTGCCGTCGGCGCGGCGGCGGCGGGAAAGAAAAACATCGCCCAGGTCGCCGGATATTTTCAAATCACGCTCGCCCTTCTCGGTTTCGTCGAAGTCATTCGGAGATTCGTCGGAGTCGAAGAAATGCCCGATTTTTCGACGATGATCATCGTTTCCGTGCTGGCTTTAACGGCGAACGGATTCTGTCTCTACCTTCTGCAAAGATCCAAAAGCAAAGAAGCCCATATGCAGGCGAGCGCGATTTTTACTTCCAACGACGTGATTATCAATCTCGGAGTCATCATCGCCGGAATTCTGGTCTATTGGCTCGATTCCAACAAACCTGATTTAATCGTTGGCACAATTGTTTTTGTCGTCGTCGTGCGGGGCGCGATCAAGATTTTGAAACTCGGAAAATAAAAATGCGAGCCGCCATAAATATTGCAATCGAGCGGCGCGGTTTGGCGATAGACGAGTAATTTTTAGAAATATAAAGGGGAAAATGATCGGTTACATCCTGATAATTTATTTGGTTTTCTACTTCGGCGCGGCGTTCGTTCTGCCGTCTTACCGGGTTTGGAAAAAAACCGGCGTTAATCCCATCACGTTTCGCGGCGCGGACACGGCGCATGACTATATCGGCAGGCTCTTCAAAATCGTGATGCTCGTTTTAACTCTGGTGATTATTATTTACGCCTTCGCGCCGAGTTTTTATCCGTATCTGCTTCCAATCGCGTGGCTGGAAAATCGGACAGTTCAATTCATCGGTCTTGCCTTGCTTTTGCTCTCGCTCGGCTGGACTATACTAGCGCAGATTCAGATGGGCAATTCGTGGCGCATCGGCATTGACGAGCAAAAGCAAACTGCCCTCGTGCGGACAGGGCTTTTCCGCTATTCGCGCAACCCGATTTTTCTCGGAATGATTGTTACTTTATTTGGAGTTTTCTTAACGATTCCAAATGCTTTGACATTTCTTATCCTGATTCTCGGATATGTTCTCATACAGATTCAAGTCCGGCTGGAAGAAGAATTTTTAACCGGAACCCACGGTGAAGAGTATATCGAATTCCGAAAGCAAGTCAGACGTTGGCTGTAAAAGCGGAAATACCGAAAAATGGGCTAATGTTTTCTCATAAGCCGTCCGCTAATTCTAACGATTTTACCCCATGGCAATTTGCGGGCGCGGCGCACCTTGAATGCTTACCGGCGGTTGCGGCGCACAACAAACCTTCGCTAATTGTATTCTGTCTTTCTGCATTACTTTGTCGGTTTTTAACCACTCTTGAATGTCGCGCAAAACTCGCGCCGCGTGTTCGTTTTTCGGCATCATTATTCGATAATGCGCCCATATCCCGTCACGCCGGGCGGCGACGATGCCGGCTTTTCTCAAATATGCCAGATGGCGCGAAATCTTCGGTTGATTCGTTCCGATCACTTCGACAAAATAGCACACACATACTTCCGTGTCCTGCATTAAATTGAGTAGCCGGAGCCGCGTATTGTCAGCAAGCGCGGCAAAAAATAATTCCATATTGAAAGACTTTTCGTTATTCTTTTCACTTCTCATAACAAAAAAGATTATAACACAATCTCATACGGCTTGACATATACGTTAGGCAAAGTTTACTCTAAATTTGCATATACGTTTAAGCGTATGTCTTAATCAAAAATTTAATTGAAGGTGGTGTGATAATGTCTGAAAAAATAGAACAAGCAGTGCGGTCAAAATACGGCTCGGTCGCGGTCAGTAATCTTTCGTCGGAAAACGACGGAGTGCGAGCGGTCGCGGAAGCATTTGGTTATTCAAAAGAAGAATTATCCTCGATTCCCGCCGAAGCGAATATGGGACTCTCGTGCGGTAATCCGACGGCGACGGCTCATCTGCGCGAAGGCGAGGTTGTAGTTGATTTGGGTTCGGGCGGCGGGCTGGACGTTTTTCTCGCCGCGCGGCAAGTCGGCGCGAGCGGCAAAGCTATCGGGATTGATATGACTCCTGAAATGATAGAGCTTGCCCAGCGAAACCAGGCGCAGGGCAACGGCGGCAAAGGTTACCCGAATGTCGAGTTTCATCTGGCGATGATTGACCGTTTGCCGCTTCCCGACAATTCGGTTGATTGCGTGATTAGCAACTGTGTTATCAATTTGGCGACCGACAAAACGGCGGTGTTTCGTGAAATCGCGCGGGTTCTAAAGCCCGGCGGACGCCTGGCGGTTAGCGATATTGCATTAAAGCGGGAATTACCCGCCGAACTCGGCAACGATTTGATGGCGTATGTCGGCTGCATCGCCGGTGCAATTCCCATCGAGAATTACAAAAGCGGTTTGCTCGGAGCGGGTTTTTCGGGAGTTGAAGTGATAGATACAGGTTCAGACCTAAACGCTTACGCGAAGGTCGAGAACCAAGCCGGATGCTGTTCACCGGCAATGACTCAAATAGGAAGCGCATCAAAATCTCTGCCGATGCTCGATTCAGCCTGCTGCACGCCTGAACCGGCGAGCAGCGCAGACAGCGAGTTACACGCTGACTTAGCTGAACTCCTGCGTCGTTATAATGTCAACGATTACGCGGCGAGCGTGCGCGTTTTTGCCGTCAAGCAAGATGATAATAACTAATGGCGGCGCGAAATAAATTAAAAGGAATATAAAAAATGGCGGCGAAAGAAAAAAGAATCGAGAAATTTAGAGCCGGTTGCCGAACAACAAGTTTACGCAGTGCCGAGATAAACACTGAATCTAATAAAAACCTTTTCGATAGAGAATGGGAAGTGTTTGTTATCAAAAGAGACGAGGTAACGGGAAAACTGGTCGGAAGAACGGCGTGCTGTGCGCTCAGTCCGGTATAAATGAAAACAAATTTAGCGCGGCGCATTGTCGCCGAAGGTTTAGGGACGGCGATGCTGCTGGCGACGGTGGTCGGCTCCGGCATTATGGCGGAGCGGCTGGCGGGCGGTAACGTCGCCGTTGCATTGCTCGCCAACACCGTCGCCACGGGCGCGGCACTGGTCGCGCTGATTTTGACGTTCGGCGGAATTTCAGGCGCACACTTTAACCCGGCTGTTACTATTTGCGATTGGATACAGGGCGGACTCTCGAAGCGGGACGCGCTCGCCTACATTACCACGCAGACGGTCGGAGCTTTCGCCGGAGTTGCCGCCGCGAACGTAATGTTTGAACTACCTATTTTCTTCGCATCGCAAAAGATGCGGACGGGTTCGGCGCAGTGGTTCAGCGAGTTTGTCGCCACCTTCGGATTGCTCGCCGTCATTTGGGGATGCGTTCGACTTCGTTCGGCGACGGTTGTTCCGTTTGCTGTTGCTGCCTACATCACCGCCGCTTACTGGTTCACCGCGTCCACCTCGTTTGCGAATCCGGCAGTAACGCTGGCGCGTTCGATGAGCGATAGTTTTGCGGGAATCAGATTGGCAGATGTTCCCGGCTTTATAGTCGCGCAGCTTCTGGGAGCAATCGCGGCAACGCTGCTTTTTCGCTGGCTTGTGCCAATTTCAACTGAAGACGCGGAAGCCGTCATAGTTCCGCACGATGAATAAAATCCGAGGAGAAAATAATGTATGGAATCAGTTTTTGCTTGCAATATGAACGCGCTCGATAAAACGCAGCGCGGGCGTTACAACACAATAACCCAAACATTAAAAGATGCTCGACAAGAATTGCAGGAGTTGGCGGACGGTTACGCTTTTCGCTTCAAAGCGGAATCGCAACTGATTCTGGACGCGGCGGAGTTTATTGTTTACGAGCGGTTATGTTGTCCGTTTTTTGATTTTGAATTATCCGTCGAAAATGCCGGTGATTGACTTTGGCTGCGCCTTCGCGGGCAAGTTGGCATAAAGGAATTCATTAGGAGCGAATTCAATATCAACTTGTGAGCGATTGCCGAACTGCGATTAAATTTTCAACCGCCGCGCGGCGCATACATTTATAACCGAAAGGATTGAAAAACATTATGGAAAATAAAAAAAGAGTCTTGATTCTCTGCACCGGAAACTCAGCCCGCAGCCAGATGGCGGAAGGATTATTACGGCACGATGCCGGAGATACATTTGAAGTCAAAAGTGCCGGGGTTGAACCAAGCCAGGTCCGCGATGAAGCAATAAAAGCGATGGGAGAAATCGGCATTGATATTTCCGGTCATCGCTCAAAATCGGCTGATGAGTTTACCGGACAACAATTCGACTACATTATTACAGTTTGCGACAACGCCAAAGAAACCTGTCCCGTATTTCCCGGCAACGCGACGCGCATTCATCAAAGCTTTGAAGACCCGCCGCCAACAACCGCGGGCGATTATGAATCGCGCCTGGCAGTTTTTCGCCGCGTGCGGGATGAAATTCGTGATTGGCTGCGGGAATTTGCCGCTCAAAATTAAATCCGGTTTATTCGTTCGGGAATATTAGAATCGGTATCAGGTATTCAGATTAGAGTATTGACTGCTGATGACCAAAAACTTGACAGACGTTAAACAGGTGGAACACTGTAAAAATGATGATTAAATGGCTGACATCTCTTTTTCTGCTATTCGCTCTCGCCTCCGGCGTGCTGGCGGGGACGCCCGTTTTTTCGGGCAATGCGGAAAACGCTCTGTCGGCGATGGAGTGCTGCAAAAAGAAAACAAAAGACTGCGATGCCGAAACCGTTAGTGCAGCTCAACTTTGCTGCACGG
>JAJAYR010000213.1 GCA_026786155.1 Pyrinomonadaceae bacterium | reverse complement strand
TCACGCGGGCGAGCTTCGTTAACGGTCAGACTGCGACCGTCAATTTCCTTGCCGTTCAACTGTTCGATGGCGGTTTTGACTTCCGCTGCGCTCGACATTTCAACGAAACCGAAGCCGCGCGAGCGACCTGTTTCGCGGTCTTCGACGATGTTTGCCGACTCAACCGTTCCCGCTTGCGCGAAAAGTTCTTGTAAATCTTCGTTTGAAGTGTTGAATGATAAATTACCAACGTAAAGTTTTGTAGACATAAAAATTCCTTTCTCCTTCTAATTTAAGGAGTGTCAAAGAAGTTATTAACGAAAGTGGACTTCAGCGAAAACGGTTGCTGCGAAGGCTTGCGGTCAAATGGCTTCTGTTACTAAAAAACAAACCTAATCTCGAACTATCCAAAACGCTACCGTTGATGAAAGAGAGAAGGAACTAACTTCCATAGACTAGCACAGGCGAACAAATTTAGCAATGCGGCTAATTTAGCGGAAAAGGCGAGGTAATAAATCTCGCCTTTTCCGCCTTTTCGGGTAAAGATATTATTCTTTCGGCTTGGCAAATTTTGCGGCTTCGACGGCGGCATTATGTTTGATTTCAGTGAAAATCGTAATCACTTCAAATTGCGGCAGCGTCGTGCGAGTTTTAAAAGGAAGTTTCACGCCGTCAACGTCGCGGAAATCTTCAAAAAAAGTTTTCGTCGGCGTTTTTACTTCAGGCGAAGTTAAAGTCATATCCTGACGCAAGAGCAAACCGTTTTCCGTATCGAAATAAAAAGTTTCCGGCGGCAGATTGTCGGGCGTTCCGACGACGACGTAAGCGTCATTTGCGCCGACTTTCTCTACGCCTTTCAATTCCATTTTCTGGTAAAGTTTGTCGAGATTGATTTCGCGGTAAAAATTATAAATAATTTTGGTTTGCGCCAACTCCTCACCTTGTTTGACCCGATTTCCCGAAATCGGGTTGACGCTCCACGCCGTTGAACCGTCGAAACCTTCGATAATTTCACCGATTCCGGTGAGCGACATTGTAGTAACCGATTTATTCGGCGCGGCGGCGAAACCTTCAAATGTGCCTTTTACGCCCATCGGCGCGAGTTCGACCGTACCTTTCATTATGCGACTCTTAATTTTCTCGTTCGTCGCTTTGCCGCCGATTGCCTGCACATATTTCGCTAGAATTTTCTGCACCGTCGGCGTTTTAGCAGCGGACGGTGTAATTTCAAGTTTTGTTACATTAGCCGGTTTGTTGGGAACGCCCGGCGTTTTGACCGGTTCTTTCTGTCCGAACGCGGTCGTTGAAATCGAGAACAAAACTGCTAATAAAATTAATGTTTTAAGTTTCATTTTTTAACCTCTTTTTATTTTTCTTTGGTAATTTGTTTGACGGCTTCTTCGAGTTGCGCGTCGCGTCCTTCGAGCAGCGTTTGGCGCGTAGTTTTCACTTCGACATCGGGAACTACGCCGCGTCCTTCGATAAGAATGTTTTTCGGCGATTTGTAATCGGAAATGGCATATTGAAAAATCGCGCCAGTCGGCAGCGTATCGAATATGGATACTAAAATTTGTCCCGCGCTGCGTTCGCCGACGACTATCGCGCGGGCATTTTCCTGCATTCCGGCGGCGAAAACTTCGCTCGTCGAAGCCGAACCGCCGTCGGTAATGATGACGACTTTGCCTGAATACGGCGCAGTTTGCGGATAAGCGATAAATTTCGTTTCGTTTTCGCGGCTCTTCATCGTGCCGAGCGACATTTGTTTATCGGACAAAAAACCGGCGATGCCCGGAGCCATTCCGCCGATTCCGCCGGGATTGCCGCGCAAATCGAAAACGATTCCGTCCGCGTCTTTCAGTTGGCGAATCGCTTCACGTATTTTCGGCATTTGCGGAACGACCCAGATGTTAAAGCGAATATAGCCGACGTTATTCTCCAGCATCTTCGATTCAAAAATAACTTCCTGCGGCGGAAAATTTCCGACTGCCGCCGACACTTCACCTTTTTGCTCGATTCGCGCCGCTTCAAAAATCTGCGGTTGATTTTTGTCGTTTAATGCTTCGATTTTCGCTTTCGTCGCGGTGTCGCCGTCAATAAAACTCGACAAAACATATTCGCGGTAAATATTCTTCTGCGCTTCGGGCAAATTTCTTTTAGCGAAAGATTTTTCAAGCGGCGCAAGTAATTCGTCAACCGTTTTGCCGTTGACTTTTTTAATAATGAAACCTGTTTTGATGGCTGCTTGTTCCGCCGTCGAAGCCGCTGACACGCGGCTGACGACCGGCTGATTATCAAGCCATTTCAGTTTGATTCCCGTTACGCCGCTGACGGTTTTCGCGTTGGGGGCAGCGACAATTGGCGAATAAACTGAAAAATGCGAGAGTTTTAATTCGCCGAGCATTCGATTCAGCACCGCATTAAAATCGGCATCGGTTTTCGCCGCTTGCGCCTGTGGTTCATAAACGCCGCGCATTTTTCCCCAGTCAACGCCGCCGAAAGTCGGGTCGTAATGCTTTTCGTTAATCGTGTTCCACACTTTTTCAAAAGACCGGCGGCGCAGTTCCGCCGTCTCGGAATTCGTTTTTTCGTTTGCCGCTGCCGACTTCTGCGCGTTGACTGACAGCAGACAGGAAAATAGCAAAAAATTCAGCAAAAGTAGTTTTTTCATCACGAATTAATAGCAATACTTCGGACAGATTTAAGAAAAAAGAACCGCGTAATTTCTTAAACTTGCCAAAGTTTCCTCGTATTTTATCAAACTCTGCTCTAAACC
>JAJAYR010000212.1 GCA_026786155.1 Pyrinomonadaceae bacterium | reverse complement strand
TGAACTCAGAACGCGGAAAACACTCGAAAATTTAATTTACGGACTATTAAGCAGGTGAGCAAAGGTTTCGAGGTATTTTGAAAAGTTCAGAGTTCAAACGCGGAACGCCCTTTGCTTCCGCCGCGCTTCGCTGGCGGCAACACGCTCAAGCGTGGACTCTAAACGCTTGTCGAAATGCCAAAAAACTTAATTTCCAGACTACTTAATAGTCCGTCAAAATGGTGTCAGGGAGTTGCTTTCGAGTCGAAATTAAATGGCAGCGGTTTCACGCAGCGACCTCTAATTCGATTTTTTGGACGGTTGGCAGAATTGTCGCGGCGGGCGGCGCAAGGTGCAATTCCAGCGCGTCATTTAATTTTTTTTAATGCTTCCTCTTCGGTTTTTCCCTGCGAAGCTATATCAATCTCAAGACATTGCGACACAAACCCTCTGCCTTCCTGCCAAACTACTGCGCTAAAGGTTTTCCTCATAATTTTATCCGTCCATTATTGAATAGATACCGTTTTTCTCATCGCGCCGCCGCGTCGGTTATTTTGTTGGCACCCGTTTTCGCCACCAAATTCGTGGCGTGGAGCAGACTTTCAAAAGTTCCCGCGTCAGACCACCAGCCTTCGAGTTCCGTCCAGGTCATCGCGTTACGATTGATGTAGTGATTGTTCACATCCGTAATCTCCAACTCGCCGCGTCCGGAAGGTTCGAGCGTTTTGATAACGTCGAAAACATCGGAACTATAAAAATAAATGCCGATGACCGCGTAATCAGATTTGGGATTTTCCGGCTTTTCTTCGATTTGCAAAACGCGGTCGCCATCGAGTTCGGGAACGCCGAAACGCTGCGGGTCGTGAACTTTTTTCAGCAAAATTTTAGCGCCCGTTTTTTGATGGCGGTAATCTTCGGCGGCTTGGCGGATGCTGCCTTCGATTATGTTGTCGCCCAGAACGACGCAAATCGGGTTGTCGTCGGCGAAATGCTCGACCAGACTGAGCGCGTCAGCGATGCCGCCTTCGCCTTCCTGATAAGCGTAATTCAGATGTTTCAAGCCGAAATCCTTGCCGTTGCCGAGCAGTTTCAAAAAATCACCCGCCGAATTTCCGCCCGTAACAATCATTATGTCGTCAATTCCGGCGTTAATCAGCGTCTGAATCGGATAATAAATCATCGGCTGGTCATAAACCGGAAGCAGATGCTTGTTTGTAACCTTTGTGAGCGGCTTCAACCGCGAGCCGAGTCCGCCAGCTAATACGATTCCTTTCATAATTAAAATTTCCTTTAATTTTCGTTTAATTTTTTGCAGCGTTTCACGAGTTATGCCGGTAAGAAAAACGATTCGGAATAGATGAAAGATAAGAGATAAGTCCGGGAAACAATCTATCAGCTATCAACTTTCATCTCTCATCTATTCCGAAGTAAAGTTATCTGAAAAATAATTCAGCATAAAATTTGAAACACCACCTATTTTTTATAACCGACCGCCGTCCAAAAAGACGTTGCGCTGAATGTAATGTTTTCCAGCCCGGCGTTTTCCATCATTTCCTGCATTTCCTTTTTCGTAAATCGCTTTTCCAACTGCGTTCCGAAACGGTCGAGCGCGTCGTTCCGCATCACATAAAAACTGTTGGTGCGATATTGCGAAAGCGGAATTTTTTCCACCTTCATTCCGGTTTTTTCCAGTAACAACGCCGTTCGCGCCAGTTCGTCCGTCGTCAGCGCGAACTGGTCGAACCGCGACCATTTATCGCCGAAGCCTTCAACTACTTTTTTGTCTATATTTTCCGTCACTTTAATCAATAAATTTTTGAAACCACAACTCCAACATCAACAGCGTCCAAATTTGAAATGCATAATCGCGCCGCGCGTTCGTGTGGTCGTCCACATATTTTTCGACGACTTCGCGGCGGGCGATGCCGCGATTCAGAGATTTTTCCGAAAGCAGAATCTCGCGCACGAAATTTTTCATATCCTTGCGAAACCAATCGCCGATTGGCACACCGAAACCCATTTTTCGGCGATAGATAACTTCCGGCGGAACTAATTTCGCCGCCGCTTTTTTGAGCAAAGACTTGGTTTCAAACCGCCGCATTTTCAAATTTACCGGCAGGGACGCGGCGAACTCGATAACTTTATGGTCGAGAAACGGCGACCGCGCTTCCAGCGAATTCGCCATCGAAGCGATGTCAACTTTAACCAGCAAATCGTTCGGCAGATACGTCATCTGGTCGGTCAGCAGCGTCGCGTCCAAAACGCCTGAGCCGTTGGCTTTCGCAAACCAATCGTCGAGAAACGCCGACGGATTTTGATCGGCAACCGTGTCGGCGAATTCCGGCGTGTAAAGTTCTTTTTTAGCGTCGCGGTTAAACGTGGACATCCAGCGAAAATAGCGTTCGGTTTTTGGCAGACTGGCGGCTTGCAAAAAGCGTTTCGCGTCGCGTACGCGCGATTTCTTCAGTTCCGAAGTCGGCAGCAGGCTAATCGGCTTTTCGATTAAATTTTTTCGCAGAACCGCCGGAAGACGATGGTAAAGTTCGGCAATTTGCATCGCCGCGTAGCGTTCGTAACCGGCGAACGATTCGTCGCCGCCGTCGCCGTTCAAAGCGACCGTCACGAATTTTCGCGTTTCCCTGGCGACATAATAAGTCGGAATCGCGGAAGAATCGGCGTAAGGTTCGCCGTAATGTTCGACGAGCAGCGGCAAAACTTCGAGCGCGTCGGGTTTGACGATAAATTCGTTGTATTCCGCGCCGATGTGTTCGGCAACCCGTTTGGCGTATTTCAATTCGCTGAAATCCTGCTCTTCAAACCCGATTGAAAAAGTCTTGACCGGCTGACTGCTCGCCTCCGCCATCAGCGCGACGATCATCGAAGAATCAACGCCGCCCGACAGAAACGCGCCCAGCGGAACTTCGGAAATCATCCGAATCTTCGTCGCTTCGCGGACGATGCGCGTCGTCTCTTCGATGGCTTCCGGTTCGGAAATTTTTATCTTTTTGGAAAAGTCCGGCTGCCAGTATCTTTGAATTTCTATTTTCCCGTTTTTCCAGCGCAGCCAGTGCGCCGGTTCGAGCTTGCGGATACTTTCAAAAGCCGTCAGCGGCGCGGGAACGCACAGATACGATAAATAAGCGTCAATCGCCTGATAATCAACCGTCTTTGAGATGTCCGGGTGCGCGAGCAGGGCGCGAAACTCCGAGCCGAAAATCAAATCGCCGTTCGACTGATGCGCGTAAAGAACCGGCTTCTTGCCGATGCGGTCGCGGGCGATGAACAGCGATTTATCCGTCTCGTCCCAAATGGCGAAGGCGAACATTCCGCGCAAATGCTGAACGCAGTCCGCGCCGTATTCGTCGTAGGCGTGGACAATCGCTTCGGTGTCGGAATTGGTATAAAAGCGGTGTCCGCGCCGCTCTAAATCTTCGCGCAATTCCTGAAAATTATAAATCTCGCCGTTAAAGACAATCCACTTCGTTTTATCGTGATTGTGAATCGGCTGTTTGCCGTGCGCGATGTCAATAATGGACAGCCGCCGCATCGCCAGCCCGACGTTCTCATTAATGTAAAATCCGTCGTCGTCAGGTCCGCGGTGAACAATACAATTATTCATTCGCTCGATGGTCTCACGGCTGACGACTCGTGAATTTGCATTTGCTATTCCGACGATTCCACACATTGTTATAAAATAAATGAATAAAAGAAATTTTCAAATACTTGCCGGCTGTCTTCTTTTCTTCTGGTTTTCTATTTGCAGAGCTAAACGATTTTCTTTTTTCTCCTGAATTAAAGCCCATCCGACGGCGATAAAGATAAAAAGAAAAACTTGAATCTGAGTCCTCTGCCGGTAAGCCGTCCCGACATTACCTTGAAAAATAGAGTAACTTAAAGAAAGCATCAGGGAAAACAGAAGAACCGGAATTCCTTCGCGCAGACGGTTTTTCACGGCATACCAAATTCCGCTCAGCATCAGCGGAATGCACGCCCACCAAACTAACATTTCCGGTAAAGTAATGGCTTGGCGAAGATTTGAAATCTGCCACGGAAACGGTGCCAGCATTAAATAAACAAGACCTACCGGAATGGCGGCGATTGCTCCTCCGGTGGTCGAAACGTCAATATCTTCTCCATACCCCGATTTGGCAGTTGCCAAACCCTGTCGGCTGACGTTGACGCGCTCAAGCGAACCGTAGGTTTCAATATCACTAGTGGCGTTTCGCAGAACTCCAAGGTAGGTTAACGCTAAGCCGATGGCAACAATGGCGATAGAATTTCTGACGATTGATTTCACCGAAGTATTAACGCCGATGACGAAACTTCCTGCCACCGCCACCGCCACCATATAGAAAATGTAGAAACGGAGCGATATGATGCCGAACATCGAAAAAATCAGAACGGCAGCGGCAAGAAAAGTAAGTTTTTTCTGTAACTGCAAAACCATCGTCATGGCACACACTAAAAGAAAAATAATCAAACCGTCCTTCATCAACTGCGACGACCAAATAATGAAAGACGGAAAAAGCGCGATTGACAAAGCCGAAATTTTAGCGACTCGCTGATTTTTGAATATCTGTTGAGAACAAAAATAAATCATCGGAACCGTTGCCGCCCCAATGACCGCACAAAAAGATTGGGCGATAATAATATTATGTCCGGTTACAAAGTAGATAGCCCCGACCAGATAACTCATTCCCCAACCGGGCGCGCTGGTGCTTAACGCTCGCTGAGTCCAGAGATTGGTCAGATCGGCTTTTCCCTGCCACGCTTCGACTAATCTCTGTCCGAGTGAATCGTATGTCAGCGCATCGCCGCCGAAAAAATCCTGAAGGGAAAAAAAAATAATCAGCAAGCCAAAACTTATTCTGGCGAGTAAGGCTATCAGGAAGATTTTAATCAGATATTCCTTATTTTCCGGCTCATAAAATCTGATCAGGGCAATCACGATCAAAGATAAAATCGAGGTTAGCAAAACAGCAATCGCCCCGTTGGGAAATGATGTAAGAACCATCGCTAAAGCGATTAGCCCGCTTAAAATTATGAGAATTCTGTCCATTAAGAGATTAAATAAGATTAATTTTCATTTCTCAAAACCAAATTGTTTTCCAGTACGAGCGCGTCGAAATTGGCGTTGCCGAAAGTATTTACAGCGTCCTGCGGCGAGCAGACAATCGGCTCTTGAATATTGAAAGAAGTGTTCAGAAGCATCGGAATTCCGGTCAGCTTTCTGAATTCGTTGATTAAATTCCAGTAGCGCGGATTGACCTCTTTATTAACCATCTGCGGACGCGCCGTGCCGTCAACGTGGACGACCGCCGGGATTTTCGATTTGTAATCTTCCGCGACTTCAATGACCGTAATCATAAACGGGTCGTGATGTTCCACGCCGAACACTTCCGCGCCGTGTTCTTCAAGCATCGAAGGCGCGAGCGGGCGAAACCATTCGCGCAGTTTTACTTTGTCGTTTAAAATCTCGCGCATATCGGCGCGGCGCGGGTCGGCGACGAAACTTCTCGCGCCCAACGCCCGCGGTCCCCATTCCATTCGCCCGTTAAACCAGCCGATAATCGCGCCTTCGGAAATCATCTTCGCCAACCGCGGCAGCAATGTTTCGTCGGGCAGCGTTTCGTATTCCAAACCGGCTTTGTCCAACACCTTCTGACATTCTTCGTTGGAAAATTTCGGTCCCCAATACGAATTGTTCATCACGAATTTTCGGGGTTTGCCCAAAATCCGATGCCAGATATGAAACGCCGCGCCGAGCGAACCGCCCGCGTCGCCCGCCGCCGATTGGACGTAGAACCGCTTGAACGGCGTTTCGTGAAAAATGCGCCCGTTCATCACCGAATTAAACGCCACGCCGCCCGCCATACACAGATTTTCTTCATCGGTCATTTCCTTGATTTGTTTGACCAGATAAATCGCCGTGTCTTCCAGAACCTTCTGCGCCGACGACGCGATGTTCCAATGATGTTCGGTCAATTCTTCGCCCGGAACTCGCGGCTTGCCGATTTCCTTGATAATCGTATCGGAAAATTGGTAGTGTTTGGCGAGATGGTGGTCGAGAACCTTGATATTAAAATGAAAATCGCCGTTACCATTTTTAGTCAGGACTTTTTCCGAGAAAAAATCGTAGAACTCCGGCTTGCCGTAAGCCGCCAAGCCCATTACTTTCCACTCGTCGCCGGTGAACATATCGAAACCGATGTAATTGGTAACGGCGGAATAAAATTGACCGAGACTGTGCGGCAGTTTGATGCGTTTGAGAATTTTAATGCTCGTATCTTTGCCGTGCGAAAAAAGCGTCGTCGTATCTTCGCCCGTGCCGTCCCACGTCAGAATCGCCGCCGAATCGAACGGCGAGACGAAAAACGCGCTGGCGGCGTGCGTTTGATGATGTTCGATAATTGAAAAATAAAATAGCTAGCGCCGAAATTCTACCCCAGACGCTGCGGATGTTTGGAC
>JAJAYR010000211.1 GCA_026786155.1 Pyrinomonadaceae bacterium | reverse complement strand
TAAAGCGTTCCGACGAGCAGCGAACCTAAATTAGTGGCGAGTTGGATTCTCTGCGCTTCGCCGCCGCTCAAAGTCGAAGCCAAGCGGTCAAGCGTTAAATAATCTAAGCCGACATCGGATAAAAATTTGACGCGGCGGCGGATTTCCAAAAGCAATTTGTCGGCGATTTGTTCGCGTTCTTCCGATAATTTTAATTCGTCAAAAAATTTCTGCGCGTTGGTAATCGAAAGCGCGACGATTTCGGGCAAACTGCTGCCGCCGACTTTGACATCACGCGCCGCCTGTCGCAATCTGCCGCCTTTGCATTCGGGGCAGAGCGTGTAGCCGCGATATTTCGACATAAAAACGCGGACGTGAAGTTTATATTTTTTAGTTTCGAGCCATTTGAAAAATCCGCGAACGCCGCGCCATTTGCCTTTGCCTTCATAAATTTCCGCCTTTTGTGCGTCGGGAATATCAACGAACGGCACGTCAACCGGAATATTCTCGCTTCCGGCAAAACGCATCAACTCTTTCCGCGCCCAATCGTATTGCGGGCGCGTGAACGGAGCAATCGCGCCGTCTTCTAAAGACAGCAGCGGATTCGGCACGACTAAATCGAAATCAACGTCAACCGAATTTCCGAAGCCCTGACAAACCGGACACGCGCCGAACGGCGAATTAAAACTGAACAGTCTGGGTTCGGGTTCTTCGTAAATCGTGCCGTCGTATTTGCAGATGAATCGTTCGGAAAAATTCAGACGTTGATTTTCGGGTGTCAAAATCACCGCCGAATGATTTTCGTGAAAAGCAATTTCCAACGAATCAACCAATCTTTGCCGAATTTCTTTGTCGGCTTTCAGACGGTCAACGAGAACGAACGTATTTTCAAAATCGGTGAAAGTGTAATCTTCCGGTTTTTGCAGTTCAATCATTTCACCGCCGCGCAAAAGGCGCGAAAAACCGCGCTGCATCAAACTCAATATCACGGCTTGCGTGTGGATTTTTGCCTGCGCTTTAATATCTTTGTTCTTTTTTATTAAAAATTCCTCCGTTTCGGCGGGAGACAAAACGTAAAACCGTGTGCCTTCTGCCAAAGTTTCCAGAATTTCATCAGCCGAAGATTCGGGCGAATCTTTTTTGACTTCGCGCCCGCAAACGTGGCAGAAGGTTTGTCCGACACGCGCAAACAGCAGACGCAAATAATCGTAAATCTCCGTTTGCGTCGCCACCGTCGAACGCGGATTGCGCGTCGTGTTTTTCTGCCGAATCGCAATCGCGGGCGCGATGCCCAAGATTTCGTCAACGTCCGGCTTGTCCATTCGTTCGAGAAATTGCCGCGCATACGCCGACAAAGATTCGACGTAGCGACGCTGACCTTCGGCGTAAATCGTGTCGAAGGCGAGCGACGATTTGCCCGAACCGGAAACGCCCGTAACGACCGTTAATTTGTTGAGCGGCAATGAAAACGAGATGTTTTTGAGATTATGCGTCCGCGCACCGCGCACGACGATGGCTTCTTCCTGACTCTTGGCGGCTGTTTGCATAGATGAAATTTCTGCCCTTTGGCGCAAAGTTTAATTTTACCAAATCAAATGCGCGACGCAAAACGGGAATAAAGCATCGAAAAATCTGGATTATCAAAGCGAGTTGGTTAATAATACTTTCAAGGAGTTTTTTTAGAATGAAACGAGTTTTTATTTTCGGAATTTTATTTGCGTTAGCCGGTGTCGTCGGGTGGAGTTTGAAAAATAATCAGACGGTTGCCGACGCGCAGCAGACGGTCAAAAATCAAACAGTCGCGCCGGTTAAAACCGACAAAAAAAAGCCGGTGCTGGTTGAGCTTTTCACGTCGGAAGGCTGTTCGAGTTGTCCGCCTGCCGACGTTAATCTGTCGCGCATCGAAAAGGAACAGCCGGTTGCCGATGTCGAAGTTATTACGCTTTCGCTGCACGTTGATTACTGGAATTCGCTCGGCTGGAAGGACGAATTTTCGTCGCCGATTTACAGCCGTCGGCAGCAGATTTATTCGCAGGCGTTAAAACTCGATTCAAATTACACGCCGCAGATGATTGTTGACGGGCGCACGGAATTTGTCGGCAGCAACGAAGAAAAAACCAATAAAGCGATTGCGGAAGCGGCGAAAAATCAAAAGGCAACCGTCGAAATTTTGCAGGACGCGGACAAATTTAAAATAAAACTTTCCGATATTCCGACGCACGAAACCGCGACGGTTTTTCTCGCCGTCGCCGAAGACAATCTCGCCTCCAACGTCCGGCGCGGCGAAAATTCGGGCAGACGATTGGCACATACGTCGGTCGTCCGTGAACTGATTTCACTCGGAACGCTGACGGCGGAACAGAAAACGCTGGAAGTGGAAACCGCTTTGCAGATTCAGTCGAATTGGAAACGGGAAAACTTAAAAATCGTCGTCTTCGTGCAGGAAAACGTGAGCCGTAAAGTCTTAGGCGTGAATCAAAAAAGTTTAAACTAAGGCAATTCAAACAGGATAGACAGGATTTACAGGATATTTTTAGAAGATATTTATCCTGTAAATCCTGTCTATCCTGTTAAATTTTGGCATTTTTACGTTTAATGTTTATTCACCAACGCACATCGTATCTCGAAAAATTGTCGCGCCAGTTTTCTTCCAAATCCGTTTTTAGAATCGCAATTTCCCCGTCAAAACTTATTTCCATCTCCAACAGACGACGCAAACGGTAAGTTCTGCCCGACGGCGAACAAACGATGAGCGTCGCTTTTTCCGTGTAGAATTGCGAGACGACCGCTGTCCGCCAATCGGTTTTCGTGCGGACAAGCAGACGCGCTCCGATGGGCAAATCGCGTAAGGTTATGTTCGTTTCGGGAGTTTCCATTTAGTTTGAAATTGGTGATAACTGTCTTTAGGAAGTTGAATCAGAACCGGATTTTTTTGTGAGTCGAGTCGCGCCAGAACGGTTTCGATGTTTTTTCTCTCCATCGCTGTGCAGCCCGCCGTGCCGGTGTTCGCGTCTTTCCAAATGTGCAGAAAAATGCACGAACCCGCGCCTTTTTGTTTCTCGAAGTTATGTTCGACGAATACGCCCAAACCGTATTGCTCCCCGATTTCAAGCATTTTTTCCGACGATTTCCAGTCGAAAATTCCGACCTGATATTTATCAACGATACGGTTGTAATGAAAAGATTTTACGTCGTCAACGCATTCGGTCGAGGCGGCTAATTTGGTGTAAGGAAGTTTGAATTTACCGGCGTTTTCGGTTGTCCCGAACGCCGCAGTCAAACTGAAAATTCCCGCCGGGGATTTACCGTCGCCTTCGGTCTTCATCAAAAGCCTGCCCGTGTCGGACGGCAGTTCGTTCAAACCGTCGCTCCACGCCATTCCGTTTTTGCCGACGACGACCGGAAAACTTTTGCCGACGACGCGCCAATTCGATTTGGTATTTTCGCGCTCGAAAAGCTGTGCCGCGCCGCGAACCGCCGACCAGTTTTCGGTCGTTACGACGACGGCTTGCAGCGATTCGGAATACGGAATTTCAACTCGCGGCGGCGGAATTGTTTTGACCTGCGCGGACGCCACCAAACCGAAAGTTAGAAACAGCGATAATAAAGTTAGTTTCGACATATAAAAAGGGTAAAGTTCGAGGTTTTATACTGAATTGTTTTTGAGTTTTTTTACTTCGGAACAGATGAAAGATGGAAGATGATAGCTGATAGATTTTTTTTGGTTTTATCTGTCATCTACTATCTATCAGCTATCATCTATTCCGAATCGTTTCCTGTCGGCATAAAACGCCAAACTCCGCTAAAAAAGTGCATTTGCGCGAAGCCGAAATGTAAAAAAGTCAGCCGTGATTTTCATACGACCGACTTTTTTACATTTTAACTTTTAAACTTTTTCACCGTTCAATCGGTAAACGGTAAATCGTGGTTCGCCTTTTTCTGGCTGACGGCGTAGAGCCGCAGACCGATGGAAATCATCAAAACGGAAATCGCCATCCAGACAAAAACCCAGACAATCGCGGGAATGCCGGTCGCGTTCGCCATATTCAAAGCGTCGGAATGCGCGTCGGTCGTCGCCGAAATAAAAAACAAATCAACCAGACTGAACAGCGCGTTGAGCAGACATTGGACGGCGAGAAACGCCAGACTGAAATTCAGCCATTTCGGATTGGCGTAACGCGCGATAGCGAAAAGTCCGGCGGACAAAACCGCGCCCGACAAAACCGTAAAAACGATGCTGCCGAAAGTTACACGCAGCGAAAAAACATTCCAAACCGGCATCAAAAGTCCGAAGACGACGGTCATCACGCCGACAAAACCGGACGCGAAATAAAGCGCGTTTCTCGACGAATAATTGTAGCGCATCCAAACCAGCAGCATCGTCCCGAAGGCGGTCGTGCCGAGATAACCCGCGCTCGAAATCAAAAGCTGTGAAAACCAACCGGAACTTTCTGACCAGACCACGCCGCTCGTGTCAGGCGAAACCGTCAGACTTTGAACAGTATTTCCCGTCAAGACGGTCGCTAAAACGTGGCTTCCTTCGTGAATAAATGTCGCAAACAATTGCAGCGGATAAACCGCGTAACTGAATGACGGAAAAACATACTTGGAAACGAGCCACAAACCGATGCTGACCGCCGTCGCCAGCAGTAAAAGCGTCATCTGCGGTCGTGAATCTTCGGCAACTTTATATCTCATATTTTTGGAAAACTCCTTTTCAAAATACTCAAATCAATTACGTTTTATTTTACGCTATTGTTCGCTAAAAGTTAAAGGTTATTTGCATCTCACCGGCTACGACTTTCAATTTATTAACTCACCTTACGCAGGTAATTGAAAAAGGAGTAAGATTTTTGCATGGACGACATAGCAGAAATCTACTCGGATTATTTGATAGCATCATTTGGATTAACAACTGCGACAGGTTTGAGCAATCTACTTGACGGCGAGATTTCGCACGATAAAATCACGCGATTTCTCTCAGCTCAGTTGAAAACGAGCCAAGACTTGTGGCATTTTGTCAAACCATTGATTCGTGACATTGAAACTCAAGACGGCTGTTTGATAATTGACGATTCAATTGAAGAGAAGCCTTACACAGATGAAAATGACATCATTTGTTGGCATTTTGACCATTCCAAAGGAACAAATGTCAAAGGCATCAACTTTTTGAGTTGTTTATATCAAGTGGCTTCGATTTCCTTGCCCCTTGGGTTTGAACTAATCAGTAAGACTGAACAATATATTGACCCGAAAGATGGCAAGCAAAAACGTCGGAGTCCAATTTCAAAGAACGAATTGGCGCGAAGCCAAATCGGATATGCTGTCAAAAACAAAATCAAGTTTCGCTTTGTGTTATTTGATGTTTGGTTTTCCAGCGTGGAGAATATGCGATTTATTCTCAAAAACCGAAAACATTTCATCTGTCCGTTGAAGTCGAACCGGAAAATTGCGCTCTCAAAGACAGATAAACTTCAAGGACGCTGGCACAAATTGGAAAACTTGGAAATTGAAACGAACTCCCCGAGTTTGATTTATCTGGAAGGATTGGCAACGCCAGTGCTTTTAATCAAACAGGTTTTCATAAACGAAAACGGAAAGACAGCAGTTCAGTATTTGATTTCTAGTGATACAAAATTGTCAACTGATGACATCACCACGAACTACCAAAAACGGTGGCGAGTCGAAGAATATCACAAATCGTTAAAACAAAATGTCAGTTTGGAAAAGTCGCCGACGCAGACACCGACAACGCAAACCAATCATTTTTTCGCCGCTCTGTGCGGTTACATTAAACTGGAGAGATTGAAAATCAAGACCAAGCAGAATCATTTTGCTTTGAAATCGAAACTTTATCTCAAGGCATTATTAGCAACTTTTCAAACTCTCAAAAACTTAAATCAAGTTCACCTCTCTGCGTAAGGTGAGTTATTAACATTTATTTAACATGGACTTCACAATTACTTAATCCGTCGGCTTTAGGCTTCTAGTTTGAAACATCAATCAAACAATTTCTATTTTCGCGGAAGACGACGGCGACTTTCGGCAGTAAAAAATTTCAGAGAAGAAAGAATAAACCGTTTTGGCAGGCATTAGTCTATCAAAATTATTTATTTTTCAGGCAAAAAATTATCAGGAGATGATTATGCAATCAAAGTTTAGTCTAAAAATTTTAACTTTAGTTTTGAGTTTTTTATTCGCTCAAAATGTTTTCGCGCAAACGGCGGGAAGTTTGAGCGGCATCGTCAGCGACCCGACCGGCGCAGCGATTCCGGGCGCGACTGTCAAAGTCGTTTCCGTCGAAACCGGAGCAGAGCGAACGGCGACCAGCAGCGACGAAGGTTTCTACACCGTTCAGCAATTAAGTCCGGGCAACTATAAAATCACTATCACGCAAGAAGGATTTAAGTCGTCGCAGATTACCGACCTCGCGCTCGGCGCGGGACAGACGCGCGAAGTGAACGTCAATCTCGAAACCGGCGAAGTTTCGGCGGTCGTTGACATCACTTCGAGCGAAATCGAACCGGCTTCGATTGACCAGAGTTCCAACCGGCTCGGCGTGAACATCACCGCCAGAGAAGTGCAGGAATTGCCGGTCAACGGGCGCAATTATTCGCAGCTTTACTTAAACGCGCCGGGCGCGACCAACGTCGGCACGGGAAATTTTAATGAACTGCGCTTTAACGGGCGTTCCAATCAGCAGAATCAAACGAAGCTCGACGGCATTGAATCAACCGCGATTTTCGATGCTTCGCCCGGTTACGTTACCGTGCAGGGTTCGCAGTTTCGTCTGCAAACTTCAATTGAAAACATTCAGGAATTTCGCGTTGATTCGTCGAATTATCCGGCGGAATACGGCACGGGAACCGGCGGACAAATCAACGTCATCGGCAAATCGGGCGGCAACGCATTTCGCGGGTCGCTTTTTTATTACGTTCGCAACGACGCGCTCGACGCACGAAACTTTTTTGACGGCGCGGATAAATCGCCGCTTCGTTTGAATCAATTCGGCGGCTCGTTGGGCGGTCCGATTATCAAGAACAAACTTTTCTTTTTCGGCAGTTACGAAGGACTGCGCCAACGCGCCGGATTTAACGTGATCGAATCAACGCCGTCGAACTTCGTCCGCGATTTCGTTAATTTTTACACCGGGGAACTTCCGGGCGTTCCCGGAAGCGGCGACCCACGAGGGAATGCCGCGAGAGTTGCGCTCGGTTTGACTGCCATCAATTCGACTCCGCCTGTTCCCGGACAACCGTTGACGGCAGATCAGCTTACCTTACAGCGTATCGCAACCTTACGCGCCACCAGCATTATCAACACTTTTCCCATCGGCAACGGCGACACATTTGCTGCCGGCGGCTTAAGTAATTCCGCGCAGTTGATTCGGGCAAACCGCACGGCGAAACTCGACGAAAACGCTTACAGCGGACGTATTGATTATAAATTCAACGACCGCTTTAACCTTTACGCCCGTTACCAGCGCAGCACGGGCAATCTGCTTTCGCCCGATGGCGCGAGCGGACGATTTATCGCCGCCAAACAAACGCCCGACAATTTCGTTACTTCGCTGACGCAGGTTTACGGCACGAACATCATCAACGAATCGAAATTCGGTGTCAACCGCGCTCCGACCGATTTGGGAACGGTCGTGCCGGACATCCCCGGTTTGAGCGGTTTTGATTTAGCGAGAAATTCGCTGCGTTTGACCGGCAATATCGTCAGTCCCGGTGTCAATGGCGGCGCACCGACCGGCTTTACCGAACCCGGAGGTTTGACCCGTCAATCGTCCGCCGGAAACGGGCGCGCCCAACCGATTCGTCCGCGTTCGCTGTCGTTTATTGATAATCTTTCGGTTACGCGCGGCAATCACAGTATGAAATTCGGCGGTGAATACCGCGACATTAAGGTCAGTTTCGACCAACTTGGCGGGACGGTTTATTCGTTCGGCAGCGTCCGCGACTTCGTTCTGAATCAGAATGTAACGGCGGCGTTCATCGGCGATTTATCCGCGCCCGGCGATTTCCGCATCGCTACTGACCCGATCACCACTTTTTCCCGTCCGAGCGGCGGTTTAAGCACCGGACAGCAGTATTACGTTATCGGTTACGGGCAGGACGAATGGCGCGTTCGACCGAACATCGTTTTGAATTACGGCTTGCGTTATGAGTTTTATTCGGTCAATAAAGAAAAAAACGGACGGGCGGTTATTCTCGATGCGGCGAGCGGCAAACTTTTGCCGAGCGACAGCGGTTTTTATCAATCAAGCAAGAAAAACTTCGGACCGCGACTCGGTTTAACCTGGTCTCCGAAGTTTCTCGGCGGCAAAACCGTCTTTCGCGGCGGCGGCGGTCTGTTTCACGGTCCCGGACAATATGAAGATTTGATTCAGCCGATTGAAAGCAATGTTTTCCGCAGCACACAGACGATTGCGGGCGGTTTCAGCCCGACGACCGGACAGACGGTTGCCAACACGGGCGTTGTCCAATCGCGTTTTACGCCCCGCGCATATGACACAAACGGCTATCGAGTCCCGGAGCGCGTTCTGCAATACGGCTTCTCGGTTCAACAGCAGCTTCCCGGCAGCACGGTTTTGACCGTCGGCTATGTCGGGAGTCAGGGACGCAATTTGTTCGTTCGCAGCGTGACGAACACGATTTTGCCGGGACAAACTTTAATCGGCGCGAACGTGCCGCTTCCGAGCGGTTTCGGTGTGATCAATGTTTGTAACGTGGCTCTCACCAACGGAGTCTGCACGGGCGCGGGTCCGACCACCGGTACAGTTGCTCAAGTCAGCCGCGTCGTAACGGTTCGCCAATTCGACGTTCTCGGCAGACGGCTCGACACAGCGACCGGAACTATCGTCAGCGACCCGACCGGACTTTTGACACCGTTCGGCGAAGTTGATTATAAAACCAGCGGCGGACGCGACCGTTATAACGGTTTGCAGATTCAACTCAACCGACGCTTTACGCAGGGCTTGACCTTGAACGCGCAGTATCAATTCGCCAAATCATTCGGCAACACGCAAGGCTCGAACGATGCCAACACCGTTCAGAATCCGTTTGATTTCGCGGGCGATTTCGGCAACAACACCTTCGACATTCGCCACAGCGGAAACATTACCGCGCTTTACGAACTGCCGTTCGGCAAAGGTCGGCGTTATGAACTCAACGGCGTTGCCGACGCACTTTTGGGCGGTTTTCAAGTCGGCGGCGTTTATAACGGACGTGCGGGAACCCCGATCAATGTTTTCATTACGCGCCCGGATTTAGTGGCGGTCTGTGCCAACAATCAGGTAATTTCTCTGCCGAGCGGCGCACTGCCCGCCGGTTGTGTCGCAGTCATTAACACGCCCGGCGGAAACGCTTCGCGCAACACGCGCCGACCTGATTTAGTCGCGGGGGTTGACCCGTTTTTGAAGATCGAAGGCAGCAACCTGCGTTATCTGAATCCGGCGGCGTTTGCGATTCCTTTACCGGGAACTTACGGTAATCTGCCGCGCAACTTCTTGAAAGGTCCGACGTTTCACCAATTCGATTTAACGATGCAAAAGCGTTTCCGCATTACGGAAACGACGAACGTCGAGTTTCGGTCGGAGATTTACAATTTGTTCAACCGGGCGAATTTCGCCAATCCGCCCGCGACGCTGCCGAACATCGTCGGCACGACAAGCACTCAATTACAGCCCGGACAAGCGTTCACCGCAACGAACGTCGGACAGTTCGGAGTAATCAACAGCACGGTTGGCAGAACCGTCGGACTCGGCACGAATCGGCAGATTCAGTTTGCTTTGCGATTGAATTTTTAAATTCATTACAAACTACAAACAAAAAGGCGAGTCAATTTAGACTCGCCTTTTTTCATTCTTCAGCCTTCATCCCTTATTTGATCGCCGTCGTGTTCGGTTTTTCGCGCGGGTCAAATGGAGTCGCCTGATATTTTTTGAACGCTTGCTGCGCGTTGTCGTAATAGTCGCCCAAACCTTGAGCGCGGGGGTAAGCGGCGGTGGGGCGGGGTCGGTCGGCATTGGCGTCATAGGCGTTTCCCATTT
>JAJAYR010000210.1 GCA_026786155.1 Pyrinomonadaceae bacterium | reverse complement strand
CAAACAACACACGCCCGCGAGTTGTTCGCTACACCAAATAAAAAATGGAATGCGAAAAAATGTCAACCGGGAGCGTGAGCGACTTGGCTGCCGCATTAAACCGCCAGCCGGTCGCTCACGCTCCCGGTTCTGACATTTTCGCAAACAGATATTTCCTGAAAAATAGTGCCTAGCTGAAAGCGAACAGTCGGCGCGAAACGAACCTGATTCGCTTTTCTATATTGAACTCAGATTATTTAGCGTTAAACTGATTTTATTTTTCCGGTTGATTTTCAAATTTACCGTTTATTATTTACAAACTCGTCGGTCAAAGTGTTAAGATGAAAATTAATCGAAGCGCAACGGCGTTTCCATAATCGGCATCAAAACAGGCGAAAGTTTATAATGTATTTTTGGGAGTTTTATGGCAGATATAGACGCATATAAAGATAAATTTAGCGAGAGCGGTCAGCGGGTTTTGGAAGTCGCCCTCGACGAATCGAGAAAGCGCGACCAGAATTATGTGGCGACCGAACATATTCTACACGCGCTGGCGAACGAAGAAGGCGAACTTTTTAACGCGACGATGCGCGATTTGGCGGTTGACCCGCGCTCGGTTAAATTGCTGATTGAGAAACGGCTCGAAGCCGGACGACAACACACCGGCAAAGGTTTTCGGATTGCGCCGGAGACGACCGAACTGTTTAAGAAGGCGATGGACCGGGCGCGTTCGCAGGGGCGGCGCGTGATCGAAGCGAGCGATATTTTCTATGTGATGTCGAACGACGACCGCAGTCTTTTGAACGACGTTTTGCAGAATTTGGGAGTGCCTGCCGAAGAACTCGCGCAGACCGCACGGACGCGGATTCGGAAAATCGAGAAGGAAGAGGAACGCTCGCGCAAAAAATATGAATTGCCTTCATATTTGAAGCATTTCGGCGTTTCGTTGAATAAATTAGCCAGACAGGACAAAATTCCGCCGACCATCGGGCGCGAACGCGAGATTCGGCAGATGATTGAAATTCTGTCGCACCGCGAGCGTTCAAATTCGCCGATGCTCGTCGGTGAGCCGGGCGTCGGTAAAACGGCGGTCGTCGAAGGTCTGGCGCGAATGATTGAATTAGAGCCGGAAAAAGTTCCCGAACGGCTGCGCGATTCGCACATTGTTCAACTGCAAATGGGCGGACTCGTCGCCGGAACGATGCTGCGCGGAATGTTCGAGGAACGCATCAAAGGCATTATTGACGAGGTTAAGGAAAAAGCCAACATCATCCTTTTCATTGACGAAGCGCACACGATTATCGGCGCGGGCGCGGCGATGGGAACGTCGTCCGATGCCGGAAATATGTTCAAATCGTCGCTCGCTCGCGGCGAACTAAGAATTATCGGCGCGACGACCTTAACCGAATACAAAGAATATATCGGCGAAGACGAAGCCTTAGCCAGACGTTTCCGATTGGTCAAAGTTGACGAGCCGACGATTGAAGAAACGAAGGAAATTCTGCTCGGTTTGCGTCCGCGATTGGAGAAAAATTATTCGGTTACGATTTCCGACGAAGCCATCAATACGGCTTTGGAAATGTCGCCGAAATATATTCGCAATCTCCATTTGCCGGACAAAGCAATCGGCTGGCTGGACACGGCTTCGGTCAAAGTGGAAATCAACGAGCCGACTTCTTTAGTGGTTCGTCCCGAACACATTATCGAAGTTATTTCACAGGAATCGCGCATTCCGAAGGATATGATTTTCCGCGATACGAGCGACCGTTTTTCGGCGATGGAAACCGATTTAGGTCAGCGCATCATCGGACAAAAACAGGCGGTTCGCGCCGTTGCCGAACGCCTGCGTCTGAATAAAGGTCCGCTCAAAGATAATCATTACGCGCCCGATGGTGTGCTGTTATTTTTAGGTCCGACCGGTGTCGGCAAAACCGAATTAGCCAAAGCCGTCGCCGAATATATGTTCGGCAGTGAGCAGAAAATGGTGCGGATTGATATGTCTGAGTATGGCGACGGCACAATCGGCATCGAGAAACTTATCGGAATGCCGCGCGGCATCGTCGGCAGCGAACGCGGCGGAATTTTAACCGAACAGCTTCGGGAAAATCCATACACCGTTTTACTGCTCGATGAAGTTGAAAAAGCTTCGCCGTATTTGATGAATCTGTTTTTACAGGCTTTTGACGAAGGCTGGATGACCGACGGGCGCGGCAAAAAAGTTTATCTTTCCGACGCGATCGTGATTATGACCTCGAATTTAGGTTCGGAAAATTTCAGAAAATACGAAAAACCGCTTGGTTTCGGGAAGAAGTCAACCGGCGAAATCAAGGAAATTACGGGTGCTGTGATGAAAGCCGCCGAACAGCGCTTTTCGCCGGAATTCAGAAACCGGATTGATGAAATCATCGTATTTTCGCCGTTGACAATGGACGAAGTGCGCGAGATTGCCCGGCTTTATTTGAATAAATTGAAACGGAATATGGACCGGCAAGGCAAGGTTTTTGATATAACGGAATCGGCGATTGATTTGCTGACCGAAAAAGGCTACAGCCAAACTTACGGCGCACGTTTTTTGAAACGGCACATTGACCAGAGCGTCAAACTGCCGATCACGAATGCGTGGAAAACCGCAACGAGATTTTCGGTTGACGCGGAAGATGGCGAATTGGTTATCAAACCGACGGATGCTTTCAGTTTGAATTAAAAAATGTCGAAGGAATTGACCATCAACTTGGACGACGAACTTTATACGGGTTTGATAAAATCGGTTGGCGAAAATAACGTCAGCCGATTTATCGAATCCGTTCTTCGTTCACATCTGAAGAAAGATTCTGCGGAGACTTATGACGTGGAACTTCCTTTGAACGACGGGAAAAGGAAGGTCCACCTTCGCAGTCCGCGTTTGAAGAATCCATCGCAAATAGAAGAACTCCAAATGGAAATGATTGAGGAAGTTTGAAATGCCCGAAGACGATGAAAGACTCTTTAAACCACCCGCGCCGGTTGCTTCCGTTACTCTCGAAAATCCTGAAAACAATCTTAAATCGAAAATGTGCCGATGTTGCTCGATACCGGCTCGGACGCAACCCTGATTCAGCATTTTGTCGCAGAAAAACTCAGACTAAATTTATCAACTTCCAGGATTTATGAAACAGAGTCTTTTAACGGAGCCGTCAGTTACAGTTCGGTTGTTCGTGTCAAAATGATTTTTTTGGAAAAGAATTTTCAAGGCGATTTTCTAACAATTGCTCAGGATTACGGCATAATCGGGCGCAACATTTTAAATTTTCTTAATCTTCAATTTGACGGCAACAAGTTGCGCTGGAAAATTTTGTAAATTAAAACTAATCAGATGAAGAAATTTATATTCTCGATGTTTTTCACTCTGCTTTTTAGCAGTTTGGCTTTTACTCAGGAATCGAAGTCATTAAAAATCACAGAACAATCGAAACAAAATGCCGCTCAAACGAAGACCGACGAAAAAGCTGAAGCAGTTTTGAAAAAAGCGATTGAAAAACTCGGCGGCGAAAAATATCTGCAAGTCAAATCAACCGTCGGACGCGGCAGATTCAGTCTGATACGAGAAGGAGCGATTGTCTCGTTTCAATCGTTCGTTGACGTGATTGTGCATCCTGACAACGAGCGCACGGAATTTAAGGACGGCGGCGTGAAAACCGTGCAGACCAACACGGGCGACGCGGGCTGGATTTTCGACGGCGGCGCGGAAACTATCAACCTGCAAAACAAAGACCAAATCGAAGGTTTCAAACGCAGTCTGCGTGTCAGTATTGACAATCTTCTGCGCGGATATTGGCGCGGCAAAGCGTCTTTGAGTTATGTCGGCAAGCGTCCGGCGACGCTCGGCAAACGCAGCGAAGTCGTCAAATTAACTTTCGACGACGATTTCGTGGTCGAGTTTGAATTTTCAGACGAATATCTGCCGATGAAAGCGATTTACAAACGCACGAACGCCGACAAGGAAGAGATTAAGGAAGAAGACCGCTACGCGCAGTTCGTTGATTTTCAAGGAATAAAAACGCCGCTCATCGTTGACCATTTCTCGAACGGAGCGCAAACCAGCCGCATCAATTACGAATCGGTCGAGTTTAATAAAAATATCTCCGAAAAGATTTTCGCCAAACCGAACAGCGCGAAGGAATTAAAGAAGGATTTGAAATTGTAATTTTTTACGGACACCTTTTCGCCTTCGCTGGCACTCGTAAAAGTTTTCGACGAAGGCGGGCGTTCATTAAAGCGTTACAAAATCAATGTCGAAAT
>JAJAYR010000209.1 GCA_026786155.1 Pyrinomonadaceae bacterium | reverse complement strand
GAAATCGTAAAAATTCGCGCCGAAGTTGCGGCGATAAATAAAGGCGCGGCGAAATTTACGAAAACGACGAAGAATGTCGAAGACATCGCGCTCGAAGGAACTGAAGCGACATACTATCATTCAGCCGGAAATTTGAAGAAAATTACGGCGAAAATGTTCGGCGAAACTTACAACGCGACGGGCGAATTTTATTACGCGGACGGTGAATTGATTTTCGCTTTCATCAAGCGTAATCAATACGACACGCAAATCGGAGTGAATCCGCCGCCGAAAGTCGTTCGCGCCGAAGAACAAAGATTTTATTTCGCGGGCGGCGAATTGATTCGGCTGCTCGTCGGGAAAAAAGAATTGAAATCCGCGGACGAAAGATACGCCGAATTGAAAAACGGCATCGTTGATATTTCAAGCAAATTGAAAGATTCCTAAAGTTCGTAAAATCACCTCCAAAAGCGCGTTTGATATTGACGAAAATCAGGCGCGTTTTTCTTTGCCCGGAAATAATTTCAAAAGACGCTGAAATGTTTTTTCGCCTTTCGACACTATTACCGGAAGGCAAAAATGATGAGAACTTTATCAACTTTTTTAATTTTAACTTTGGCGAGTTTTGCCGCCTTCGCGCAAACCGAATCGAAATGTTTTCAAAACGAATCGCTCCAGGGCAGAAGCGTCGTCAATTTTAAGACGGACGGCAACCACGCGCTTTCCGGGACATATTCGGTTGAAATCAGCGGCGACGGCGAATCGGCGAAAACTTACGAATTCGGCGGAGTGCGAAAAGGAAATTTTTTGACGGTGCTGTTCGAGCGAGATGTGCTGCCCGACGTCGCGCCGTCATATATCAAAAGCGTGGTTTGGGCGTTGGTGAAAACCGGAAATAAAGAAGTTTTGGAAATCACCTTTTACGGCAAAAACTACGAAACGAACAAATATGCCGATTACACCGCCGAATTCGAGTCGTGCGAACCGAGCTACCAGTCGCTCGAGAAAACGGCTCAAGCCGTTCAATTCGCCAAAGGAAAATCTTCGGCAAGCGTGCCGCTTTCCTTCAAAAATACCATCGAGCGAAAAGTATTTTCGATAAATATGCGTCGCGGTCAAACGCTGACGATTGACGCGGCGGGCAGCAAAATTTCGGTTTATCTGCCAAGCGAAAAACTTTATGAATATGTCGAATGGGAAAACGAAAACGGCACTAAAAAGACGTTTGCGAGTTCGACAATTGACCGAATGATTATTAAACCAATTCCGCAAACCGGAAGTTATCTGCTCGTGCTGCGAAAAATGGCGGAAGAGGCACGACCCGATTCGGTAACTTTCAAAATTACAAACTAAAAATACAGGAGAAAAAAAATGAAAAAACTATTATTACTCGTTGGTGTGAGCTTATTTTTATCGGCTTGCGGAATGGTCAGCGGCGGCGGCAACAGCGATTCTAACAAAAGCACAGTAGAAACCGGCAAATTAAAAGTCGGCGACACGGTTCTGTTCAAACTTTCGCGCGACGGTTTCGGCGAAGGGAAAATCGAGACGATTGACGGCTCGCGCTATAAAATTCCCTACGGCTCAAGCACGCAGACGGTTGACGAAGCCGATGTCTACGCGCTGCCGAAAGCGGGCGCAAATGCCAACGTCAAAGTCGGCGATTACGTCATCGCCAAACGCGGCAACGAAAATTACTGGGCGGCGGCGGAAGTAACCAAAGCCGACGCGAAAACCGTCGAGATAAAAACGCTCGCCTACAAACAAACGCTGAATTTGTCGCCCGAACAAGTCGTCGCGGTGCGTCCGGCACCCGTCGAAGAATTCAAAAAAGTGCAAACCGAAAAGGGTTTCGAGGAAAAAGCCGGTTCGATGCGCCCGAAAAATCCCGACGGCTTCGAGATGAAAAAAGGCGATAAAGTCGTGGCGAGTTGGAGCGGCACGAATTGGTATGTCGGAACGATTGTCGGCAAAAACGGCGAAAAAGCGAAAATAAAATGGTCGGGCAATTTTAACGACGGCGACGTTGATATGACGAAAATCGCCGCGTATCCGAAAATGGGCAGCGTGGGAACGCCGATGAAAACGGGCGATATTGTGCTAGTCAAAGGCACGTCCGACACTTCGCGCTGGGAATTTGCCGAAGCGACTTCCGAAAAAGAAGTGAAATTTAAAGACGGCAAAACGCGCACGGTCAGAGGCGACGAGTATATTTTGTTCGATTAAAGGCAGTCGCGGGTCGAACAAAAAAGGAGCGTTAATCAGAACGATTGCGCTCTTTTTTATCGTTAATCTCCAAATATATGAGGAGTTCGCAGTAGAACAAAAAAGAATCAAAGAAATGTTGATAGTCGGCGAATCGTTTTCCCTGCCGAACAGCGGATAGTTGACAGTGAACAGCGAATAGTTGCGCTCGCGGCATTGTTCGCTGTTCGCTATCAACTATCCGCTGTTTATTCAGTAAAATGCTGCTTTTGGTGTTCGGTTTATTTCAATGCGTAGCTTATATATCAAAAGCTGATAATTTAATCTTCGGCGCATCGAAAACTCATAAATCATACAATTTTGTAAGTTTTATTTTAGCTGGAAAAATACTTAAATTATTGCTGTATAATAGTTTGCGGATAATTTAAAAAAGCATTTTGAAGTTGCAAACGTCTAATGTAGAATCTCTTTTAGTTTGGCGGAAAAACCGTCAAACATCTCGAAAAATCTATTTATCCAAATATAAAAAGGAGTTTTAATGAACGCTAAAAATGTATTGACTTACGCGGCAGACCAAGGCGCGAAGTTCGTTTCCATTCGTTTTACGGATTTGCCCGGCGCGTGGCATCACTTAACTTATCCGATTGAACATTTAACCGAAGATTCTTTTGAAGAAGGCTTCGGTTTCGACGCTTCCAGTTTGCGCGGCTGGGCGTTTATCCACGAATCGGATATGCTGCTCGTGCCTGACCCGTCGCGCTGCTGGGTTGACCCGTTCACGGAAGAAACGACGATTTGTTTGTTCGCCAACGTCGTCGAACCGCTGACGAAGGAAGGTTACAACTTTGACCCGCGTTCGGTCGCCGTCCGCGCCGAAAGTTATTTGAAATTCACCGGCGTTGCCGATACGATTTTCGTCGGACCGGAAGCTGAATTTTTCGTTTTCGACGAAGTTTCTTATCACAACAATCAAAATACCGCCGGTTATTCGGTCAATTCCGAAGAAGGACATTGGAACAGCGGCAGAAACGGCGGCGAACATTCGCCGAATATGGGTTATCACATTCGCCCGAAAGAAGGTTATGTGCCGGTCGCGCCGATGGACACTTTGATTGATTTTCGCAACGCGGTTTCGCTGATTTTGGCGGAACTCGGAATCAACGTCGAATGTCATCATCACGAAGTCGCCACCGCCGGACAGTGCGAGATTGATTTCAAGTTCTCGAATATGCTGCACACGGCGGACAATCTGCAAATGTTCAAATACGTCGTCAAAAATACGGCGTTCGCGCACGGCAAAACGGCGACGTTTATGCCGAAACCGCTCTACGGCGACAACGGTTCGGGAATGCACGTTCACCAATCTTTGTGGAAAGACGACCAACCGCTGTTCGCGGGCGACGAATACGCCGGACTTTCCGAAATGGCGAAATTTTATATCGGCGGACTTTTGAAACACGCGCCCGCTTT
>JAJAYR010000208.1 GCA_026786155.1 Pyrinomonadaceae bacterium | reverse complement strand
GTTTTTGTAGGAAGCGAAAATTTCTTGTAATCGTTCTTTCGGAAACGGATAAAATTGTTCGAGGCGAACGATTGCCACGCGCTCATCGTCAGCGTCGGCGCGTCCGACTTCCAAATCGTAGAAGACTTTTCCTGAACAGACGACGATGCGTTTGACTTTTGATTTATCTTTTACCCGCGCGTCGTCAATCACGGGTTGAAAACCGCCGTTCGTCAAATCTTCCACCGTCGAAGAAGCGGCGGGCAGACGCAGCAGACTTTTCGGTGTCATCACGATTAGCGGGCGCACGATTTCCTGTTTGACCTGCCGGCGCAAAAGATGAAAATACTGCGCCGGAGTCGTCGGATAGCAAACCTGTAAATTATTTTCCGCACAAAGCTGCAAATATCTTTCGAGCCTTGCGCTTGAATGTTCGGGACCCTGCCCTTCGTAACCGTGCGGCAAAAGTAAAACTAACCGACATTTTTGCTGCCATTTGTCTTCGGAAGCCGCAATATATTGGTCAATAATGACTTGTGCGCCGTTGGAGAAATCGCCGAACTGTGCTTCCCACATCACCAAATCGTTTTCGGCGATGACCGAATAACCGTATTCAAAACCCAAAACGCCCTGCTCGCTCAAACTGCTGTCATAAACATAAAATCGCGCCGCCGGATTTTCCTGATGGCGAAGTTCGGTCAGCGGCGACCATCGTTCGCCCGTCAAAGTGTCATACATCGAAGCGTGGCGATGCGAAAACGTGCCGCGCCCCGAATCCTGACCGCTTAAGCGGACGGAAAAACCTTCCAAAACGAGCGAACCGATGGAAATTGCTTCGGCGAAACCCCAATCCATCGCCGCTTCGCCCGTTCCCATTTTCGCGCGTTTGCCGAGTTGTCCGACCATTTTCGGGTTGACGTGAAAACCTTCGGGAACGAGCGAGATTTTTTCCGAAACCTGCGTCAGAGTTTCTCTGGAAATCGCCGTTTCCAAAACTTTCGAGCCATCTTCGTCGGCAATGGCGGCGGGAAGTTTGACGCGCTTCGGTTTTTCGACGGCGATTTTTTTTGCCCGCGCTAAAATTCCTTCGTATTTTTCGATTACCGCGTCGGTCATCGTTTTCAAATCGGCTTCGGAAATCACGTTTTCACGAATCAATTGCTGCGCGTAAAGATGGCGCGTTCCCGGATGCGCTTTGACCCGCGCATACATTATCGGCTGCGTGTAGCTCGGTTCGTCGCCTTCGTTGTGTCCCAAACGACGGAAACCGACCAAATCAAGCACGACGTCTTTGTTATATTCCTGACGATAATCGAGAGAAATTTGAATGACGCGAAAGGCGGCTTCGGGGTCGTCGCCGTTGATATGGAAAATCGGCGTTTGCGTGATTTGCGCCGCGTCGGTCGAATAAATTGACGAACGCGAGGCTTTCGGCGAAGTCGTAAAACCGATTTGATTATTAATCACCAGATGAATCGTGCCGCCCGTGCTGTAACCGTCCAAATTCGCCAACTGCAAAGTTTCCATCACCGTGCCTTGTCCGGCAAACGCCGCGTCGCCGTGCATTAAAACGGGCAAAACGCGGTCAATCACTTCTTCGCGCGTCTTCTGCCGACCGTTTCGCAACTCGTCCTGTTTGGCGCGAGCCATTCCTTCGACGACCGGATTGACGAATTCCAAATGCGACGGATTGCACGACAATTGAATACGAATATCTCGTCCGGCTTTCGTTGTTCGGTTGCCGATTGCGCCCTGATGGTATTTGACATCGCCTTCGTCCGCCGGAAACGACGGGTGCGACGTGCCTTCAAAAATCGTAAAAATGCGCTCCGCCATCCGGTCGTCAATGATGTTCGACAACACATTGAGCCGCCCGCGATGCGCCATTCCCATATAAATTTCGTCCACGCCGCGCTCCGCCGCGCCTTCGACCAACTTGTCGAGCATCGGAATCACCGTTTCACAGCCTTCGAGCGAAAAGCGTTTTTGTCCGAGATATTTTTTGTGCAGGAATTGTTCAAATTGTTCGGCTTCGATGAGTTTTTGCAGCAATTCCTTTTTCGTTTCGACCGGCAGCGGCGTAACATCAACGAACTGCTCGCGCACTTGATTGCGAATCCAGTCCTTTTCTTCCTTGCTCTGAATGTGGCGATATTCGATGCCGACTTTGCCTGCGTAAGCCTTTCGCAGAATCTCCAAAATCCTTCGCAGCGTCGCCATTTTCTCGCCGTGCAAACCGCCCGTGATAAATTCGCGGTCTAAATCCCAAATCGTCAAACCGAAGTTTTCCAAATCCAGTTCCGCCGCGTGATGCGAAGTCATATTGAGCGGGTCAATGTCGGCGAGCAGATGTCCGCGAATCCGGTAAGCGTTGATAAGCTGCAAAACATTCGCCTGTTTTTCGGCTAATTCGTTGGTTTGATTGCCGCCGAACAGCGACGGGTTAAAATCCTGCGCCCAGCGCAACGGCGGATAATTGATTTCCAAATCCTTGAAAATCTCGTCGTAAAATTCGTGCTGTCCGATGATAAATTCGTGAATCTTCGCCAGAAACAAACCGCTTTCCGCGCCCTGAATGACGCGGTGGTCATAAGTCGAAGTCAGCGTAATAATGCGGCTGATGCCGATTTGCGACAACGCCGCCGGAGTCATCGCCTGATATTCCGCCGGATAATCAATCGCGCCGGTCGCAATAATCGCGCTCTGCCCGGACATCAAACGCGGATTCGATGAAATCGTGCCGAGCGTTCCCGGATTCGTCAGCGAAATCGTCGTGCCTTGGAAATCTTCAATAACCAGTTTGCCGTCGCGCGATTTTTTTACAACGTCGTTGTAAGAAGCAAAGAATTCGGCGAAGTTCAGCTTGTCCGCGCCTTTGATATTCGGCACGAGCAGATTGCGCGAACCGTCTTTCTTTTCAATATCAATCGCAATTCCGAGATTCACATTGTCGTGTTCGAGCCGCGAAGGTTTGCCGTCAATTAAACCGTAACCCGTGTTCATCTGCGGGTAAGTTTTCATCGCTTTGACAATCGCCCACGCGATAAGGTGCGTGAACGAAACTTTTCCGCGTCCGCCGGATTTCAGGTTTTCATTGATAATCGTGCGGTTTTCGATTAGCACTTTGACCGGCATATTACGAACGCTCGTCGCCGTCGGCACGGTCAAACTCGTCTCCATATTTTCGACGATTTTCTTCGACGCGCCGGTAATCGTTTTGACTGTCGTATCTTTGCCGACAATCGCGGCAGTCGGCTGCGCTTTGACCGTTTCCGTTGGCGCGGTTTCCGGTTTTGCGGCTTGCGCTGCTACGCCGTTCGGTTTCGGCTGATTATCCGAAACCGTCGCCGTCGCGCTGTCGCCGTTTTCCGTCGGCGCATTGCCGTTCAGCAAATCGCCGAAAAACGTGCGCCACGACTCGTCAACCAGATTCGGGTCGGATTGATAACGGTTTAGTAAGCCTTCGACATAACTAGCGTTCGCGCCGAAGTTTTCGGAAATATACTCGGATAAATTTGCTTGATGGTTGCTCACTTTGTTTTATACCTCTTTCGGATATTCGCGGAAATTAAAAGATGATTTTAACGTAAAATGTTGAAATTTCACAGCCAATCAAAATTATAATTCTTCGGGGCTTTATGCTAGTATCTGTCTGAATAAATCAAAGCAAAAACATTTAAGTTTT
>JAJAYR010000207.1 GCA_026786155.1 Pyrinomonadaceae bacterium | reverse complement strand
GTCGTCGGTAAACTTTTTTGACCTCTTACTTAGTAATGACAAAATCAGGTGAAATCTTACACACTTTTTTAACTTTTTTGAAAAATAATTTATGCTGACTGAAAAATAACCGTGATCGGGCGTAAAAATCACTGCCAAAAAGACGGCTGCCGGTTTCGATTTGAAGAAGCAAACGGCGCGATTCGGCATAAAATATCTCTTACTTGATCTGAGTCTTGAGTTGAAACCAAAGTCGGAATTAGACGCAGATGAACGCCGATTAAGCGGATGAACGCCGATAGAAAATTGTCAAAACGATTATAATAGTCAGTGTTAATCCGGTAAATCCGCGCTTATCCGCGTCTAATTTTCTTCCTGATTCTCAACTCAAGACTCAGGTTTACTTAAATCAAAAAATAAAATCCGTGTTATCTGTGTCTATCTGTGAATAAAATTTTTATTTTCTCAATCGTGCTTCAACATTATTTGCCTTCAGCGAATTTCCCGTCGCTCGCTGCAAATCGGCGATGGCTTTGTTGAGTTCGGTTTGGGCGCGAAGTTCGTTGCTTCGAGCGGTCGTCAAAGCCGTCTGGCGTTCGAGAACTTTGTAAATATCCGATTGTCCTTCGTCGAGTTTTCTCTGCTCTGACTCGTATTGTTTGACCGAATTTTCCCTTGAAATCGCTGCGCTTCGCAAACGCGCTTCGGCGGTGCGGACGAATTGCAGCGCGTTTCGCACGTCAACCTGAATGTTTTGTTCGAGTTGGGCGCGTTGCGTATTTAATTTCTCGCCTTCGACCAGCGATTTGCCGAGTTGCGCTTTCGTCGTTTTATCGCCGAACAGCGGCAGATTAAACTGCACGCCGACGCGGAAAGTCGGGTAACGATTCGTCAGCAGATTGCCCAAAGCCGAGCCGTAACCGCCGATTAAATTGTCGGGCAGCGTCTGCGGTGTCGTCGTCAAAGTCGGAAGCGGCGGCAACGGCGGATTAACCTGTGCCGAGAGCGTGTTGACGCGACCGATAACCGTGTTCAGCGTTTGCGTCGTGTTGATTCCGCCGATTGGATTAACCGCGCCGGAATTAAAAGTCCCCGCCGCGCCCGTCAAAGTATAATTGGCAATCAAATCAATCTGCGGTTTCGTCTGTTCGCGGAAAAATCTTTGGTCAAGCGCGTTTATATCTTTCTGCGTTTGATTGATTTTGAGTTCGGGACGATTTTCCAACGCCGCCTGCAACGCTTCGGGCAGAGTCGTCGCGGGCGCGTCCAAATCAACCGGGTCAACCGGCGTAATCGCCGCGCTCCAAATCGCGTCATTTCTACTTTGAGCAATCAGATTTTTCAGCGTATTTTCGTTCTGCGCGACCGTGTTGAGCGCGTCATAAACCGCTTGCTCGAAATTGGCGACCTGCGTTTCGGCGGCGACAATATCAATCGGCGCGAGTTGTCCTTCTTCGACCAATCGCCGATTGTGTTCGAGTTGGTCTTTCGCGTCTTTGACCGAATCGCGCTGCACCTGCAAATTCCTCAGCGCGTAAGTCAAATCCCAATAAGCGCGTTGGACGTTGGCGATGATTTCAATCGAACGCTGCCGAAACTGCGTGTCGGTCAAACTCAGATTGCGCTTGGCGATTTCAATCGTGCGGCGGCTCTGGTCGAAACGTCTGCCGCGCAGAATCGGCTGCGTAAATTGAAAACGCAGATTTTGCGTGAAAGTCGGATTAACCAGTGAAAAAAGATTATTGGTTACGTTGCGCGAACTGTCCGTTTGCACGCTAAAACTACTGCCCGTCTGTCGAATGTTGCCGGTTAAACCGACATTGCCGCCGATACCCGAAGTCGTCAAAGAACCGTCGGGACCGCCGCCGAAAAAGCTAAAAACCGGCGTTTTAGCGCGTTCGTAATAAGTTTGCCCGGTGAATCGCGGCTCGTAAAAACCGTTCGCCGCCTGCAAATCAAACTCCGCGCTCCGCACGTTTTGGCGCGTAACTTCAATGTCTTTATTATTTTCGAGTGCCAGCGCAATCGCCTCGCGCAAAGTCAGCGGTTTCTGCTCCATCATATCAACGCCGACGCGCCCCAAATCCGGCAAACTCGTATCGTTCTGCTGATAATTCGGCGCGATTGCCGGAACGCCCTGCAAATTTTCGGGCTGGACGTTCTGTGTATCGTCCGCGACGGGCGTTGCCGTCGGCGAAGGCGACGGTGCGGGAATCGCGTCCTGCGCCCGCGCCGCGCCGATGCCGAAAAATAAAATTGCAAAAATTGTGAATAATTGCTTGTTCATAAAATAAAACTGAAATTACTGCTTACTGACGAGCGAATTCGTCGCCGTCGTAAATTTGCGTTTCAGACCGCCGAACGCTCTCGATGAAAAATTGTTCAAACGACTAAACAGCCGCCATTCGGTCGCGTCGTCAAATAATGAATAAAAAACGGGAACGGCGAGCAGCGTCAAAAGCAGACACAAACTTTGACCGCCGACGACGAGAACGCCGATTGAGCGGTTCGTTCCCGCGCCCGCGCCGGTCGAGACGACGAGCGGAATCATTCCGGCGACGAGCGCAATCGTCGTCATCAGAATCGGACGCAGACGGTCGCGGTTGGCTTGAATAATCGCGTCATAACGGCTCATTCCCTGTTCTCGGAGGCGGTTCGTGTGGTCAATCTGCAAAATCGCGTTCTTTTTCACCACGCCGAATAAAAGAAGAAGTCCGAGACCGGAAAAGATATTTACGGTTTGTCCCATCACGAGCAGACTAACGATGCCGAACGGAATCGAGAGCGGCAAAGTCAGCAGAATCGTAATCGGATGGATGAACGATTCAAACTGCGCCGCCAGCACGATATACATAAAAATAAACGACAGCGAAATCGCCAGCGCGAAGTAGAACAAAGCTTTACCGAGTTCTTTGGATTGTCCGACATAGCCGGTCGAATATCCGGCGGGCAGATTCAGTTCCTTGACGGCGACATCAATCGCCGACTGGATGCTCGTCGCCGAACCGCCCGGTTTGGTGTTCGCCAACAGCGTAACTTGCCGCTGCCGATTCAGACGGTCAACCGAACTCGGTCCCGTGCCTTCGGAAACTTTGACCACGCGGTCAAGCGAAACCGTGCCGAGTTTCGTTGACGGGACGAGCAGCCGTTTCAAACCTTCGACATCGGTGCGAAAATTGTTGACGGCGCGGACGCGCACTTCGTACTGGTCTGTCCCTTGGGTAAAAGTCGTCGCTTCCGTTCCGGCGACGAGCGTGTTTAAGGCTTGCGAAACCGCGCCGACGCTGACACCCAAATCCGCCGCTGTCTCGCGGTCAACCGTCAGCCGAATTTCCGGTTTGCCGCCGATTAAAGTCGAATCAACGTCAACCGCGTCGGGAATCTGCTTCATCTTTTCAATCATTTTGGCGGAAGCCGCTTCGAGAACTTTCAAATCCGGTCCCGAAATCAAAAACTGCACGTTGGCGTTACGAAAACCTCCGCCCGAAAAAGCCGCCACGGGCTGCACGCCGGTTCGCAACTCCGGCGGATAATTTTTCAAAAGCTCTCGCGCTTTGACCATCAAATCTTCCTGCGCCAGCGAGCGGTCGCCGATTTCGGAAAGTTTAACGAAAATCGTGCCGTTATTGACGATTTGCTGCTGCCCGCCGCCGATAGTCGTTAAGGTGTCGGTTACGCCCTCCAATTTGCGAACGTCCGCCGCGATACGTTCAAAAAGTTGCGAAGTCGCCGAAATCGAATAACCTTCGGGCGCACGAACCGAAATTTCAAATTGCGATTGATCGTCAACCGGCAGGAAATTTTTGCCGACGAACGCGAATAACGGGACGATGCTCAAAAAAACCAACACGCACAACACGACAATCAGCCAGCGATGCGCCATCGAAAATTTCAAGAGCCAGGTATAAGAACCATCAATATACCGATAAAAACGCGCATCTTTCGCGCTTCCGTGCAAATGCTTTTCGGCTTTCGGCTGACGGTTTTCAATCATTCCGTCGCCGCGAACTTCAATCGGTGGGTTTTCATTCGGAACATCTTTTTGCTTTGGTGCTTTAATCAAACGCGCCGCGAGCATCGGCGTTAAGGTGAACGAAACGAGCAGGGAAACGCCGACCGCGAACGCCGCCGTCAGTCCGAACGACGACATAAAACGTCCGACGATGCCCTGCATAAATCCGATGGGAACGAACACCGCCATCAGCGAGAGCGTCGTGGCGAGAACCGCCAGACCGATTTCGCGCGTCCCTTCAATCGCCGCTTGAAACGGCGGCATTCCTTTTTCTTCGACGAAGCGATAGATGTTTTCCAGCACGACAATTGCGTCGTCAATGACGATGCCAACCATCAAAGTCAGCGACAGCATCGTAATCGAATTGAGCGTGTAACCCATCGCATACATCAG
>JAJAYR010000206.1 GCA_026786155.1 Pyrinomonadaceae bacterium | reverse complement strand
TCTCTTAATTTTTGCGGCTGTGCCGCCACCGTGAGGCGCAGCCTCACTAAAATTAGGATAAACTTAACGGAAAGGCGAAGCCTTTCCGCACATCGAGCGGCACAGCCGCATTTTTGCGTAACATCAGATTATAAAAGGGAAAATAAAAAAATGAAAATATATTCGTATCTTCAGACGCCGTTGATACTGTTGGTTTTCGGCTTATTCGGCATAGTCTCCGCGCAGGAAAATCAACCGAAGACACCAGAAATTTTAACCAATGCGGAGGTCGTCTCGATGGCGCAAAATAATCTCGGCAAAAATTTAATCGTCAAGAAAATCAAGGAATCAAAAGGCGCGTTCGACGTTTCGGTCGGGGCTTTAATCAGCCTCAAACAGTCGGGCGTGAGCGATGAAATCCTCGAAGCGATGATGGAGAAAAGTCGCGCTTTGCGGGAAAAATCGTCAAGCGGCGCGACGATACAAAGTTTCTCCGACAGCCAGCCGATTATCGAATCCGTTCCGGCAATCATCAAAAATGCCGCCGATGCGCTGCGTTCGGCGAAAACCGTCGCCATCGAAAAATCAACGGTCAATCCGTCGCGGCAGGCTCTCGAAAAGGAACTTTTGAAGCGCAAGGATTGGCAGAAGCTGAATTTGAATATCGTGCGCTACAAGGACGGCGCGGACTTGCGCGTCGAAATCGGTTTTGTGCCGCTTTCGATTATCACGCATCGCTACGTTTTCCGCGTTTATGACAATCGCAGCGGAACGGTCATCGCCGCCGGAGAGACGACTTCGTGGGGCAGTCTGGCGAAAAATCTGGCGCGAAACATCTCGACTGAATTAAATGGTATTGATAAGTGAAGGTGCTTGCCAGTTTAGAAAAAAGAGTGGTAACATCATTCGATTCTTTAAAAGCAATTTCTTCGCAAATTTCTAAGAATCAAAAAGAATTAAAACTTAAACTATACTGGAGTATCAAAAATGAGAAAATTTTTATCTTTGTCTTTGCCTTTTCTTTTACTGCAAAGTGCCTTTTGCTTTGCGTTATTACCCGTCGGGGTTTCAGCCGGAAATTTTGCGGAAATTTCTTTAAAACAGGAGAACCTTACCAATCAAATGATTATTGATATGGTAACGGCGAAGTTTTCTCAGGATATTATCATCGCCAAAATAAAATCTTCGCCCAATTCGTTTGACACTTCCTCGGCGGCTTTGCAGGTTTTGAAGAAATCCGGCGTGTCCGACGCGATAGTTCTGGCGATGGTGCAGAAAGCGTCGGGAATGGATTCTGGTTCGGCAAACGGCGGTTCGTCCATTCAGACGATTCCCGACGGAACGGAACTTAAAATCGTTACGACTGAAGACATCAGCGGTCAAAAAGTCGTCGAAGGTGACCCGTTGACTTTTAAAATCGCCGAAGATGTGAAAATCAACAACCGAACCGTCATCGCCAAAGACACCATCGTCAAAGGGACGGTTTCCGCCGCGAAAAAGAAGGGTTTTATGGGCAAAGGCGGCGAGTTGAGCATTCGCATCGAGTCCACGCAAACTGTTGACGGTCAGAAAATGAAACTTCGCGCCTCAAAAAGCGGCGCGGGCGGCGACAATATGGGTTCGACCGTCGCTTTAACCGTTTTGTTCGGACCGCTCGGTTTATTGCGAAAAGGCAAAGAAGCCAAAATTAAAGCGGGAACGATTCTTTCGGCTTTCACGGACGAAGCGAAAACCGTTTCGTCTTCGAGATAAACCGGAAATCAAATTAGGCTTTCACGAGCCGCAGATTTCGGAAGAAACTTTAAATATCGAGCGTCGCTTCATTCGACCGAAGCGACGCTTTTTCTTTGCGAAAAGACGCGGCGGCAAGTTATTCTGGAAATAATTTGATGAAAAATAAAAATCAGATGACGCAACTTATTCTTTCTGATGAAATTGCCGTGTTATAATTTTTTATTATTATGGGACAAATAACGATTGAAATTCCGCAGAAGGTGAACCGCAATTACCGCATCGTTTCGGAAGATTCGGCTCAGGCAGTTTTATCAAAACTCGAAATTTTAGTTGAAAATGAAAACAAACTTGATGGCGATGAAATCTTGAGATTGTGGGCAGACCGTCAAGAATCAGTCGAAGAAATTGCGCGAGATTTGAGAAGAAAGTCGAATGCCCATTAAACTTTTTGATGTCGTGGCATTAACGGCTGATTTGCCGGAAGAAAGTCTCGGACAAGGGCAAGTCGGCGCGATTGTCGAAGTTTATAATGACGGTGAAGCATTTGAAGTGGAATTCGTTGATAAAAACGGACAGACTTACGGATTGCTGACGCTGCGCCCTGAACAAATAATGCTTTTGCATTATGAACCCGTCAAAATCGCGGCTTAGAAATGAAACCTTTCAAGATTAGAAACATCGAAATCAATCCGCCGCTCGTTTTGTCGCCGATGGCGGGCGTAACCGATTATTCGTTTCGACGCACGGCGAAAAATTGCGGCGGCATCGGCTTGACCGTTTCCGAATTTATTTCGGTCGAAGGTTTGACGCGCAACAATCCGAAGGCGAAGCGGCAGATGCGTTTTTGGGAAATGGAACGCCCGTTTGCCGTGCAGATTTTCGGCGGACAAATCGAGCGAATGGTTTTGGCGGCGCAAATCGCCGAAGATGTCGGCGCGGATATTTTAGATATTAACTGCGGCTGTCCCGCGCCGAAAGTGGTTAAAAATGGCGGCGGCTCAGGTTTGCTGCGCGATTTGCCGCGTTTGGAGACGATTCTCAAAGGAATTAAAAAAGCGATTACGATTCCGCTGACTTTGAAATTTCGCGCCGGTTACACCGATTCGACTTTGAATTATTTGGACGTGGCGAAACTCGCCGAAGATTGCGGCGTGGAACATTTGCAGCTTCACGGGCGGACGAAGGAACAAGGTTATAAAGGTTTGGCGGATTGGGATTTTGTGCGGCAGGTCAAGGAAGCGGTGAAAATTCCCGTTTCCGGCAGCGGCGATGTCGTAACGATTGAAGGCGCGTTAAACAAGTGGCGCGAAACGAACTGCGACGGCATTTTAATCGGACGCGGCGCGATGCAGAATCCCTGGATTTTCCGGCAAATCGAAGACGTTATCGCCGGACGCGAACCGTATCAGCCGACTTTGGAAGTCAAACAAGCGGTTTTGCTCGAATACTTTGAAATGCTCCGCGAAGATATGCCGGAGATGCCCGCGATTGGTAAAATGAAACAGCTTGCCGGACAATTTACCAAAGGTTTGGTCGGCGGCTCGCAATTTCGCCAAACGCTTTATCATTCGCATTCGGTCGCGGAAATTTTAGATAACATCGGCGTTTATTTTCAGACGCTCACCGCCGGACAAACTTACGGCGACGGCGCGATTGAATCGGATAAGGATTTAGTGATTGACTCGTGCGGCAGTTTTTCCGAGGTGAAATCAGCCGGCTCCACCCGGCTGAATACTTGTGAGGCGGCAGTCTCCGCTTAAATACTTCAGAAGAATAAAAATTTATGAAAACATTCAATCTGTCGGTTCTGTTAATTTTTTGTTTTTTCACCGTTTCCATTTTCGCTCAGAAAATGAAGCCCGAAGAAATTCTAGCGAAACATCTCGATTCAATCGGCACGGCGGATGCCCGCGCCGCCGCCAAAAGCCTTATCGCCGTCGGCGATGCTCAAGTCAAATCAATTACAAAAATAACGACTCCGGTAGTCGGCAGATTGATTATCGCTTCCGCCGGTCAAAAAATTTTTTGGGGAATGAATCTCAACTCGACCGATTACCCGTCGGAGAAATTCAGCTATGACGGCAAAAACGCTAAAGTCGGATTGGTCAAGTTAGGCACTCGCTCGACGCTCGGAAATTTCGTGCAGTCCAACAATTTAATGCTGGAGCAGGGTTTATTCGGCGGCACGCTTTCGACCGCGTGGACGATGCTCGATGTAGCGAATCGCAAGGGCAAACTTTCCGCCGAAGGAACGAAAAAAATTGACGGCAAAGAAGCCTACGTTTTGAGCTATTCGCCGAAAGGCGGCGGCGATGTTGACATCAAATTATATTTCGACAAGGAAACTTTCCGACACGTCAGAACCGAATACAAACTAATTTCCTCCGCCGTAATCGGTGCGAGACCGGAAGACTCGACCAGATATAGCGAAAACCGCATTTCCCTGACCGAAGATTTCGCCGACTTCAAGCTGGTCGGCAAATTGACGCTGCCGCACAGCTACTATATTTCCTATGCGACGACCGGCACTTCAAGCGGCACGACCGGAATCGAGTGGACATTTAATTTAACCGAATTTGCCGCCAACCAAAATCTGTCTGACGGCACTTTCGACATTGATGCCAAACAATAAATATGCTTTTGCGAAAAACCATTTACATCATCGCCGGAATTTTTCTTCTTTCGTCATTCTGTGCGGCGCAAACCGGCGGCAAAACTAAAACGTCTCCCGTTTCCGTCCAAACGGCGGCAATGGTAAAGTATTCGCCTGCTTACGCCGAACTGCTTTTGCGGAGAACCGAGCGCGAATCGGAACTTGAAGAATTTGCGCTCGACTACACGGACGAATTTCCGAAGGTCAAGGAAATCAAATTCGAGTTGGGTTTGCTAAACAAAGAAATGGACCGAGTTTTGACGGTGAATGCGTCGGAGTCCGGGAAACTGACTTTGGCTTTGGGAAAATTGCTGGTGCGAAAGACGGAAATCGAAACGGATTTGTGGAATCTGCGAAAGCAGTATAAAGACGACCACGCGGAAGTGAAACGGGCGAAACGCAAAGTCGAGATTTACGAAAAGGCGATTAAGGAAATTCTGCCGTAAAATTTATGAAACGAAGTTTGTTTTTATTGGCGTTGTTCATCTTCTGTTCAACGAACATTTTGGCGCAGTCGCCGAACAAAATTCTCAAACAAGCGAATAAAACGCTGGGCGGCGAAAAGGTTTTGCAAAACGTCAAATCGTGGCGGAAAACCGGAATCATCACGCGGCTGAAAGACGGCGCGAGCGGCGCACTTGAAATGCAGGCGGCACAGCCGAATTTTTATAACGTGCGGTTTGACTTGAACGGCTTTGAGGCGGAAAGCGGTTTTAATGGCAAATCCGGCTGGACGCGCGATTCGCGGGAAGGTTTGCGGACGCTGACGAATAAAGCGAGCCGCGATTTTCAAGCCGAAGCCGCTTATCGAAATTTGCGCTGGCTCAATTATAAAAAGGAAAAATCGAAAATTACGAGCGGCGGAACGGCAAACCTGAACGGCAAAACGGCGAATGTTTTGATATTGAGCAATCCGAAAGGCGTTTCGATAAAAATGTATTTCGACGCGGCGAACGGTCTTTTAATCCGCGAAGAAATTCCGGCGGGCGATTCGACGCAGACTTTTGATTACGGCGATTATCGCGTCGTTGACGGCATCAACGAACCTTTTTCAATCAATTTCAGGCGCGGCGCAGACGCTTACGAAATAAAGCTGGAAAAAATCGCGCATAATCAAACAATCGCCAAAGAAAACTTCGATTTCCCGAAGACTTCCGGCGAGCCGCTGCCCGATATTCCGACGCTTTTGAGTGAATTGCAGGCGAACGAAGACAAGATTGACGAGATTTTGGAAAACTATTCGTTCACGCAAAAAAGCACGAGCCGCGAACTCGGCAAAGACGGCATTTTGCGCGATAAGGAGTCGGAAACCGTTCAGCTTTCATTTTACAAAGGCAATCGAATCCGGCGTTTGACCGAAAAAAACGATAAGCCTTTATCGGAGAAGGAACAGGCGGACGAAGACAAAAACGTGCAGAAACGGGTCGCGGAAATCGAAAAGGAAATCGCCAAAAAAGCCGCCAAAACCGTTTCGCAAAACTCTGACGGCACGCCGGACGGCGAAAATAAGCGTATTTCGATTGCCGAAGTTTTGCGGGCTTCCAGACTCGTCAATCCGCGCCGCGAACGGTTTCGCGGGCGTGAGGTCGTTGTTTTCGATTTCGAGCCGAATCCGAATTTTGATTTCAAAAACGCCAAAAGTTTTCTGAAATTTTTCGGCAAAACGGCAGGCGTGATGTGGATTGACGAAAAGGATAAACAGGTCGCGCGGCTCGAAGCGTCGCTGTTCGACAATTTCAAAATCGGCGGCGGTTTACTGGCAAATCTGAAAAAAGGCGCGTCGTTCGCTCTCGAACAAGACCGCATCAACGACGAAATCTGGCTGCCGTCGGTCGCCGACATCAACCTCTCCGTCAAAGTTCTGCTGGTCAAAGGCATCAACGTCAATCAAACGATTAAATCTTATAATTACCGCCGATTTGAAACGGAAGTTAAGGATTCAAAGATTGACGAGATTAAAAAACCGTAAAGAAGGTTTCGGGTTCAAGGTTCAAGGTTTTAGGTTTCAGGTTTCAGATTTCAGATTTCATCGTTGGACTTTGCTTTTACAATAGTCAACAATAGACGCAAATTTAACCTGAAACCTGAAACCTGAAACCCAAATTATGCGACGCGCCATTTTTCCCGGTTCATTCGACCCTTTGACGAACGGACATCTCGACATCATCAAGCGCAGTTTGCCGCTGTTTGACGAAATCATCATCGCCGTTTTAAATAATCCCGAAAAAAAGCCGCTGTTTTCCGTCGAAGAACGCTGTGTGATGATTCGGGAAATCTTGCCCGAAATCGAAAACGACAAATGCCGTTTGACCGTTGACAGTTTTGAAGGTTTGACCGCCGATTTCGCCAAGCGAAGCGGAGCAAACGCGATTGTGCGCGGCATTCGCGCCATTTCCGATTACGAATACGAACTGCGAATGGCGTTGATGAACCGGCGTTTAGAGCCAACCATCGAAACGGTTTTTCTGATGGCGGCGGAAGAATATTCTTACGTTTCATCAAATTTAATGAAACAGGTTTTTATGCTCGGCGGTCGCGTCGAAGGATTAGTTCCCGAATTGGTTGAGGCAAAAATGCGCGAAAAACTACAATAGTTGATAACTGATAATGGATAATAGATAATGCCCTTGTTCTTTATTATCCATTGTCAGTTATCCATTATCCATTATGACCTTCCCCGTTTCCGAAAACGTCGCCAAAATGCACACTTCTTCGACGCTCAAAGCCGGACAAATCGCCGCCGATTTGCGTGAACGCGGTTTTGACATCATTGATTTGACCGTCGGCGAACCTGATTTTACAACGCCCGAATTTATTAAAGATTTGGCGATTGAAGGGCTGCACAAAAACATCACGAAATACACGCCGTCCGCCGGATTGAAATCTTTTACGGAAGCGGTCGCGCATTTTTACGCGGAACAGTTCGGCGCGAACATTTCAACGAAGGAAGTCGCGGCATCGTGCGGCGGCAAACAAGCGTTATTTAACGCCGTCTGCACTTTGGTTAATCGCGGCGACGATGTTTTGATTCCGAAACCGTATTGGGTTACGTTTCCCGAAATCGTCAATTTCTGCGGCGCGAACAGCGTTTTTATCGAAACGGAAAAAACCGATTTTATTTTGACCGCCGAACAAGTCCGCGAAGCAATCACCGACCAAACGAAACTTTTAATCGTCAATTCGCCGAACAATCCGACGGGCGCGGTGATTGCGTCGGACGAGATGCGAAAAATCATCGAGGTCTGTGCGGAAAAAGGCGTTTATGTTTTAACCGACGAGTGTTATTTGTTTTTCGTTTATCCGCCGTCGGAAGTTTTCACGTCGGCGGTTTTGCCTGAAGATTTACGAAAATTCGTCTGCGTCGCCGGTTCGTTTTCCAAAACTTACGCGATGACCGGCTGGCGCATCGGCTATACAATCGCGCCGGAAGAATGGACAAACGCCATCGTCAAACTGCAAAGCCATTCGGCGACGCATCCGACGAGTTTCGTCCAATACGCTTGCGCTCGCGCGATGGAACGCCGCGCCGAATCAATGGCGGCGGTTTCCGAAATGCTCGCCGAATATAAAAAACGGCGGGATTGGCTGATTCCCGAACTGCGAAAAATCAACGGTTTCCGTTGCGCGATGCCCGAAGGCGCATTTTACGCTTTCGTTGACGTGCGCGAAATGCCCGGCGAAAAATTCAAGGTTTCGGCGGACGTTGCCGATTATCTTTTGAATGAAGCACACACGGTCGTAACCGACGGCGCGGGCTTCGGCGCAAACGGATTTTTGCGGCTTTCCTACGCGACTTCGATGGAGAATTTAGAAAAGGCGGTCGAGCGAATGAGGAATTTATTTGAATCGAAAACCCGGACAGTTTAATTATGACGGAAGTAATCGGTTGGGCGAGTTCGATAATTTTGCTTCTCACGCTCGTCAAACAAGTCCACAGTTTCAACTTCTCTGATGAGCAGTTTGACGAAGTGCCGCCAGTTTTGCTCGTTTTCAACTTGCCGGAGAGCAATCGCGTAATTTTATCGTGCGAAATCTCTCAATTAGGTAAGTTGCTTAACCTCGTCGCCGTTGTCAATCCAAATGATGCGATCAAATAATCCGAGTAGATTCCTGCTATGCGCGTCCATGCAAAATTCTTACTCCTTTTTCAATCACCTGCGTAAGGTGAGTTATTAAACCACCGCGATGAAATAAAGCGTTTCCCGCTCTCTTTCGGGCAAATCAAAAACGGCGAATCAAAACCACGCCGACCGTTATCAGCACCGCGCCGAGAACGCGCATCAAATTTATCGGTTTTTCCGTTACGCCGAGCCAGCCGAAATGGTCAATCAGCAAAGTTACGAGCATCTGTCCGGCGATTGCCAGGGAAAACGACAGCGCAACGCCGATGCGCGGCACGATGGTCGCCATTACGGAGACGAAAAACGCGCCCAAAAAGCCGCCGACCCAAGCCACCAGCGGCGCATTTTTTGCCGTCGCCAGATTACTTAGAGGAACGCCCGTCAGCAGAATATAAACGAACAGCGCAACCGTGCCGACGGCGAATGAAATAAACGCCGCGAGAACCGGATTGCCGACCGAATCCGCCAATTTGCTGTTGACGACCGCCTGCGTCGGCATCGCCATTCCCGCCAGAATCGCCAGAAAGATGAAGAAATAATTGTTGAAAAATGAAGACATTCTTTTGAGTGCAGAGTAGAGAGTAGGGAGGAAACTCCACACTCTCTACTCTCTACTCTCCACTCTCAATACTCCGTTTTATCCGTTTTGTGCGCCCAATTATTAAAAACCGTCAAGCCTTCGTCGCGCAGAAAATTGATGCTTTTGATTTTTCGTTCTTCAATCGGGCGTTCGATTTCTTTGTAGATAAAAGAATCGTCAAAGCCGACGTTTGCTGCGTCTGCGTGTGTGCAGGCGAAAAAAATTTGTGTCGGTCGCGCCCAGTAAATCGCGCCCAAACACATCGGACACGGTTCGCAGGAAGTGTAAAGAACGCAGTCTTCGAGTTGGAAAGATTCGAGTTTCCGACAGGCGTTTCTAATCGCCACGATTTCGGCGTGCGCGGTCGGGTCGTTGGTCGAAGTAACCTGATTATAACCTTCGCCGACGATTTCGCCGTTTTTGACGATGACCGCGCCGAACGGTCCGCCCGCGCCCGCGTCAACTCCGATTTGCGCCAGAGCAATTGCCCTTCGCATAAAAAATTCGTCCTGTTCCTTCATTTGTCGTCTATTGTTTCGGTTTGATTTTTATCTCGAAGAGTTTTTTCCATCTTTTGCCGGTGACGAAAATCCGGTCATTTGTCGCATCGTAAGCGATGCCGTTGAGCGTATTTTCTTCGTCGCGTTCAACATCGTCGGGTGAAATTCCGCCCAAATCAATCCAGCCGAGCAGTTTGCCGGAATTCGGGTCAATCCGCGCGATGTGATTCGGTTTGCCGATTTCTTCCGAATGCCAGATGTTCGCCCAAATTTCGCCTTTAATATATTCGAGTTCGTTGATTTGCATTAACGGTCTGCCGTTTTCGTTGTTGACGACTAAAGTGCGAAGCGTTTTGAAAGTTTCCGGGTCAACGACGCGAATGATGTGTGTGCCGTCGCTCATAATCGGATTTTTGCCGTCGCTGGTCAAGCCCCAGCCTTCGCCCGCGTAGCCGAAATCGCCGAGCAGTTTGAAAGTTGCCGCGTCATAAATAAAACCGCGTCCTTCCTGCCACGTCAGTTGGTAAATCTTGTCGTTCAAAACGGTCGCGCCTTCGCCGAAACTGCTTTTCGCCAAGCCGACTTTCTGCACGACTTTACCCGTTTCGAGTTCGACTTTCCGCAATTCCGATGCGCCTTTTTGTCCCGTGCCTTCATACAAAAAACCGTTGTAGAAAAACAAACCCTGCGTGAACGCCTGCGAATCGTGTTTGAAAGTATTGACGATTTCGTAAGTATAAACCGGAACTTTATCAGCCGCTGAATTCGGCAAATTGACGTTTTTATTGGCGTTGGCGACGATATTGGTGTTCACGTTCGGACGATTCGACGGAGTTTCGGTTTTGCAGGAAACAACCAGCAGACCGAATAAAATCAATAAAAAAAGACGCATAACTTTAGGTTCAAGGTTTCAGGTTTCAGGTTTCAGGTTCAGGGTTTCAGGTTCAAGGTTTCATACAAGTCTGAACCTGAAACACTGAAATTGAAACCTGGAACCTGAAACTATTTTTTCACCGCTTTGTCAATCGCCTGTCGAAAACCTTCGGGCGAAAATTGGCGAACTTTGACACCGTTGACGAAAATCGTCGGCGTTCCCGAAAGACCGAGCGTTTTGCCGTCGGCGATGTCTTTTTCGATGTCGGGCGCAAACTTTTTGCTCCGCAAATCAGCTTCAAATTGTTTGACGTTTAAGCCGACCTGCGAAGCATATTCTATCAGCGATGCTTCATCGAGTTTAGCTTGATTTTGATATAAAATCTCGGTGTATTCAAAAAATTTTCCCTGCGCGTGCGCCGCGTTTGCCGCGAGCGCGGCTTGATAAGCGTTTTCGTGAATCGTGATGAGCGGAAAATCGCGGACGACGAAGCGAATTTTATCGCCGTAATTTTTCAAAACTTCCTGCAAAACCGGATGCGTCGCCGAACACGCCGAACATTGAAAGTCGGTGAACATTACGACCGTTACAGGCGCAGTCAATTTTCCGCGCGACGGTTGATTTTCCGCCGAAATCGTTTGCACCGTTGGCGGAATTTGTTTGACGGTAAATTTCGCGCCGTATTTTTTGAAAAGCCTGTCGCGCAACGCCGATTCGAGCGCGAGGCGTTCCGCTTCGGTATAATCCTTTAATTTATCGGTGATTTCGCGGGCGATAAAATCGCTTGTCTCGATGTTTTGCGTTTTGGCTTCGGCGACAATTAAGTTGGAATAAACGATTTGCTCCAAAGACGCGCGGGCTTCGTCATAAACGTCGGCTTCGAGTTCGGCAAGCGCGATTTTATTTTTCGATTCAAAACTTTCGACGGAAATCTGCTTGTCGCCGACGGTCGCCAAAACCTCAAACCGGCTCAAATTCGCGGCGTTGACATCTTTGCCGAGCGTCGTTTTATATTTTGATTTCAAATTTGAAATCAAGTTTGCGTAAGCCTTCTGCTGCGCGTCGCGCTGTAAAAAAGCGACGATTTGCGATTTCACCTGTTCCAGAGTCTGATTGCCGACGGCGGCGCGATTCGCGTCATAAACGGCTTGCACTTCCTTTTCAGTCGGCGCGGAAACTTTGGCTTTGATTTCGGTTTCGATGAGTTTGGCAACTGATATTTTCTGCGCCGCCGCTTCTTTCTCAAACAAAACGTCAGCGATTTGCTGGTCGAGCAACGCTTGCCGCGTATTTTTCAGCGTCGCCGGAAGATTTACTAATTCCTGCTGCACTTCAGGCGCGAGGTCTTTCGCGGTAAAATTCTGCCCGTTCGCCGTCGCCAAAACTTCATCGGGCTTTTGGGCGAAGACGTTCAAACAGAAAAATAATAAAAGAATAATTAAAAATAATTTCATAATAAAACGATTTATTTAGAGCCGGCGAAATTTATCTTAACGCGAATCGCTTCCGTTTCGTTAGGTTCACCAAAAATTTCGGGATGAAAAATTTTCGCTAAAATTTCCGCGCCGTCCACGACGCGCGGCGCGGGACGCGAAAAATACGCGCTCGCGTCCAACGCCCAGACGTTTTTATTTTTGACGGCGGGAAGTTCGCGCCAATTCGCTGGAAACGCGGTTTGTTCGAGTTGGCGCACGATGTCCGCGACGTAATAGCCGCACGGAATCAAAACCAAAATCTCCGGTTGAGATTCGTAAATCGCTTCAAAAGTTGTCGTCAGCGACTTTTTTCCCGCTTCGCCCATCAGCGCAACGCCGCCCGCCATTTCCGTCTGTTCCGGCACCCAATGACCGGGCGCAAACGGCGGTTCTAACCATTCGAGCATAAAAACGCGCGGACGATTCAATTTTGGGTTTTGGGTTTTGGATTTTGGATTTTTTTCGCTTTCCCGAAGGCATTTCTGAATTTTGTCCAGACGGTTTTGCAAGTCGGCGACGAGCGTTGCAGCACGTTCGGGAACGCCGCAGAGTTCGCCGACGGTTTTGATATTTTGAAAAATATCGTCAATCGTATTCGGTTCTAAAGAAACGACTTTCGCGTCGGCGACATACATTCGCGCCGCTTTTTCGACGGTTTTATATGAAACGGCGCAGACTTCGCAGAGTTCCTGCGTGATGATTAAATCCGGCTTTAATTCCTGCAAAAGCCGTTCGTCCAAATCGTAAATCGAACCGTGTCCATCCAGATTCGAGCGGACAGCGTGGTCAATTTCTTTGCTCGACATCGTTTCGTGCGAAATGCGGCTCGCGGTTAAAATCGGTTTGCCCGCCACCGACGCGGGAAAATCGCATTCGTGCGTGATGCCGACAAGATTTTCTTCCAAACCGAGAGCGCAAACGATTTCCGTTGCCGACGGCAGCAAGGAAACGATTTTCAAATGTGAATTTTCAAGCATAAATTATAGTGAAAGCGAGATTTAATTTGATGTCAAGCCGTTCGGTTTGAAAAATGGGCGAGCGGCGAAACGTCCGAAAATGATGAACAACCTTTGCGGTTGAAGCGTAATCAAAGAATTGCCGACAAATTACTTGTCGAATAAAATTATGGCTACTTATAAAGACCCGATTCAATGTTTTGCGCCGCTCGAAGTCATCGAAAGACTACTGGAAATTCGCGCCGAGTTGGGCTTTCCAGCAACCGTCTATGTTGATAACTCAATGGATTTAGCCGAGTTTTTAGACGCTTACGGATTTGATGTCTATTCTTTTTCCGACGACAACAGCGAGAAAATAAATTACGGCGATTACCGCGCCTCGATTGTGCGGGGCGGCGACGCGGTGCATTGTTCGATGACGGCGCACTAAAAAATTTTACGATTCCCCAAACAAACAGAAGGAACGCGGAAGGTGAACTCTTATGAGAAAAGCCTTCCGCTTTTCGATTTTAAATTACTAAATCGTTTTAGTCTTTCAAAATCCAATCCGCCAATTTTTCTTTAACTGATTGCAGCCGTTCAGCGGATATTTCACCAATCTTTCCGACGAAAATAGTTTCGGAAACGACGGCTGACCGCGTCAGGTGAACGACGCTTTCGGTTTTCAATCCCGACTGATTGAAATCGGCATCAATTTTTGAAATTATTTCGTCGAGCGGCAAAACGGCTTGCTGTGTTTGCAAGGAAATCATACAGACGAGCCAATCGTTACAGCTTGACGGCAGCGGCGCAATCAGCAGAGACGGACGGAGTTTCCCGATTATCAAATCGGTTTGTGGAAACTTGAAAAGAGCAATTTGCCCGGATTTTCTTAACGCCATTTTTCCTGCAAGTCAGTTTCGGTATATTCGGGAAAATCTTCATTTTCCAAACCTTTTATCGCCTGCGCCAACGAAAAATCCGACCATTGTTTATCTTCGTCGTCTTCCAATCCGAGTTTTTGTGAAAGAAATTCCACAAAATGCAAAACTTCTTCCTGTGCCGCCGGCGGCAGATTCTGCAATTTATTCTTTACTTGTTCGGCTACCATCATAATTGAAAAATTATAGCATTTTCCGCGATTGATATTTAGACGGCTTTGACGATAAAGAGTGTTCCGTCGTCGTCTAAAAACTTTCTTTCCGTAAAATCCGCCACGCCTTTGCGGATAAAATCAATCAACTCTTTGGCTGGCAAATCTATGCCTTCCAAAACTCTTTTGGCGAAACGGTCGTTGCCGTATTCTTCGCCGACGGCGTTCACGCTTTCGGTGATGCCGTCGGTGTAGAGAACCATCACTTGATGGTCGTCAAAGCGGATAAAATGCTGGTGATAACGCGAATCGAAAAACATTCCGAGCGGCAAATCGCCGTATTCGACGAAACGATATTCGCCGCTTGGTTTAATCAAAAGCGGCGGATTGTGTCCGGCATTTGAAAAGACGAACGTCCGGTTCGTCGCGTCCAAAATGCCGTAAATCGCCGTGATAAATTGATTATCTTCGACTGAATCCCACAGCAGATTGCCGACTTTCGACATGGCGATGTGCGGCGCGTAGCCGATTTGCACGCTCGAACGCAAAGATGCCCGCAGAAAAGCCATCAGCAGCGCGGCGGGAATTCCCTTGCCAACGGCATCGGCGACGACGATGCCGATTTGGTCGTCGAACATTTTCACCCAATCGTAGTAATCGCCCGAAACTTCTTCGGTCGGGAAAACATACGCGCTGATGTCGAAGCCTTCGATTTCCGGGTCGGCGGCGGGCAGCAGTTCGAGTTGGACTTGCCGCGCGATTTCAAGCTGCGTTTGCAGGCGATTTTTTTCGATAACCTGTTCGTGAAGCTGGACTTTTTCGATGATAATCGCTACTTGCGAAGCGAGCAGCGTCAAAACCGATAAATCGTCTTCGTCGTAAGCGTTCAGCGAATCGCTTTCCAAATCGAACACGCCGATTACTTCGTCGTTGGAAATAATCGGCGCGACCATTTCCGAGCGCGTCAGTTCTCTGGCTTGAAAATAACGCGCATCCTGCTGAACGTCCGCCGAAATCAGCGGTTTTCGGGTTTGCGCGACGTAGCCGATAAAGCCTTCGCCGACTTTCAAACGCGGCTCGACCATTTCAAAACTTATCTGATAACCGCGAATCGCCTTCGATTTGAAAATATATTCGGTTTCGCCATCTTCCTGCACAACTGATTCAATCAAATAAATTCCCGCCGCGTCGTAGTGCATCAAGGAACCGAGCGTGTCCATCACGAGCGTCAAAACTTCGTCCAAATCGAGCGAACGGCTGATGGTTTTCGTAATATCGAGCAGCATCCGCAACTTATCAACCGTCGAAAGATGCAAATCAGGCATAGAATTTTGTTCGATTGGTTCAATCATTTTTTAATGGATAATTGATAACTCACCTTACGCGATTTTAGTTTTTGTCGCCGAAGGCGACCAACATTATAGCGTAGGGAAAGCG
>JAJAYR010000205.1 GCA_026786155.1 Pyrinomonadaceae bacterium | reverse complement strand
GCGTTTAACATTTCGGAAGAACAGAGTTTTGCTAACGAATTTGATGATAAATTTGCCGAAATGATGAAATTTCAAGTCGAACGCGCCCGCGAATATTATGCAAAAGGCGAAAAGGGAATTGCGCTTTTGGAAAAAGATTCGCGCTTTACGGTTTTGCTTGCTTCGCGGATTTATGCGCGGATTTTAGACGAAATCGAACGGCAGAATTACGACGTTTTCAATAAACGCGCTCACACGACGTTTTCACAAAAAATGCTTTCGATTCCGAAAATTTGGCGCGAAGCGAAGAAAATTTAGCCACCGGGAACACAGAGTTCACAGAGATTTTTGCAAGCGAGTTCTTCTCTAAAATCTCTGTGAACTCTGTGGCTAAAAATCTTTTCTTACAAACTCGGCAGCCAAAACGCGCGTCCGCCGTCATTAACTTTCTTCAAACCTAAACCGGAAAGTTGATTTTCCGCCACGCCCAAAAATGTAAAATGCGGCAAATCGGATACGACTGTTTGAAACCAACCGTGTTTGGCTAAAACGTCGCGGACTTTCGAGTTATCGTGTTCGCTGACATCGAGGGCGAGCATCGAAAGATGCTGCGAAGTTCCCGGCGGCGCGACTGAAAAAATGATTGATTTCGACAAATCTTTGCTGAAAAACATTCCGCTCGATTCGAGTTTGAAGATTTCCGGCACTTGCGCGAACGGCGACAGCGCACGAATTTTTGCGGCTTCGGCTTCGGTCAATTTTCCTTTACCGACCCAGTGCGTCAAACCGGGATTAACGCGGCTCGCCCAAATTTCGACTGTTCCGGCGTAATCGCGTTTTGCCGAATCCGCGCCGCGCGGCGTGATGTTCAAGTTGTTTTGTTTGGCTTCGGCAATCGCGTCCTGCAAATTTTTCATCGCCGCCGCTTGCAGTTCGACATTGAAACCGCCGATGCTTTCTTTTGATTTTTGCAAACCGTTTTGAAACGCCGCAACTTCCGCTTCCGATTTGAAAATCACCGTCTTCGGCGGAGTCGCGCCGCCGCGGGCGACGAACAACGCGCCGTATTCTTTCAAAAGTTTTTGCCCGACGGCATCGGTCGGCTGAACAAATTCGCCCGGCAGATTAGCAGTAAATCCGCCGTTTTTAATTTCGGTTACCGGCATTTGATTGTTTGACGTTTCGCTGTTTTTAGAATTAGCAATCGAATTTTTATTCGTTTCCGCAACAGTCGGAGACGGGCTTGATTTATTATTCGTCCGGTCGGGCTTGTTTTTTGAATCGCTCGACCAGCAAGCGGTAAAAATAAAACACCCGAAAAAAATGACAATTATTAAATTTTGTTTATTTTGCATTTTTGCCGATTCCTTTTGATTATTTTATCTGGTATATGCCCGGTAAACCCAGCCGTTTTTCCCGTTGTCGGTTTGAATGCGGACATAGTTGGAGTAAAAACTCTTGCCGGTTTTTGAAGTGAAAGACTCATAATTATCAGAATATCCAAGCACATAAAGCCTCTGTCCGCTATACAGGTTGCCGATTTTGGCGGCGGATTGGCTGGGTCCGGCGCGTAAAACCACATTGCTACTCGTGCAGTAGACTACTGACGCGCCGGACGGCGGCGGAACAGTCGGCGGCGCGGGAATATTCGGCTGTCTGGCTACGGCGGGTGTCGGCGAAGTTTGCGGTTTCATCGAAAGCGTCAAGGCTTTCGCTAAATCGCCGTTATCGCTTTTGTCGGCGTTTTTAACTTGAAAAGCCCAAAACTTGTGCTTGCCTTCGTCGAGAAATCCGTCGAATAGTGCAAAGGCGTATTTACCGTTCGCCAAACCGTCGGGAATACGCAGGCGTTTCATTTCCGGTTTGCCGTCAATCGGCGCGGGTTGAAAATTTATCTGCTTCAACGTGCCGTCGTCTTTTATCGAATCGAGTTGCACCAGTTTCAAATCGTTGAGCGGCACGTCCTTGCCGTCCGCGTATAAAATCAAATTCGGTTTAGCTTCGACCGTCGGCAACGATTCGTTTTTGAGCAATTCGTCCTTTGCCGAAACCGCGTTGGGGAAATCTCGTTTGGTTATTTCCGAAACGGCGTTTTTATCTTTGTTTTGAAAGAAAAGTCCGAGATAATCGGGCAGCATTTCCGCGCTCGCCGATTGTTTGTTAATCAGAAAATACGCGCCGATGCCGCCGCCGATTAGCAACAGAAAAACGAGTGCGCCAATCCAGACGAATTTGCCGCTGCTTTTTTGAACCGGCTGCGCTCCTGAATAGGAAGTTGACGGGTTAAAGTTCGGCATTGAACGATTAAAGACAGGCGTGGAAATAAAAGCCGTCGGGACTGAATCGGACGAATCAATCGGTTGATTCGTTTGACTTTGAGGGATAAACCGCGTCGGCGGCAAATCGTCAACGCCGCCGAAAGTTGGCGGCACGGCTTGGCTGCCGCTTGCTCCGGCGGCGACCGGCGACAGATGTCCGCCGCAACTGACGCAAAAGAGATTTTCGTTTTCGTTTATCTGATTGCAGCTCGGGCAGTTCATTTTGATTTAACCTCCAATTTTTTCGTCGGCTCGACGATGTTCGGAATCCAGAATTCCTGATTGCCGACCGGCACGGGTTTGAGTCCGAGTTCGCGCAATTTGTCGCTGGTTACTCCCAAAAATGTAAAATGCGGCAAATCACTTTTGACCGTTTGAAACCAGCCGTGACGGGCGAGAATCTCTCTGACTTTAGGATTGGCAAATTGCTCGACATCGAGCGCGAGCAGGAAATTATGCTGCGACGCTCCCGGCGCGGCGACGGAAAAAAGAATTGATTTCGACAAATCCTTGCTGAAATAAATTCCGCGACTTTCCCATTCTAAAACCCGCGCGACCTGTTCCCGAATTGGTAAAGTTTTCACCGCTGCCGCTTCCGGCGACGAGATTTTGCGCCGTCCGACCCAGTAATTTAACGCCGGATAAAATCTCGAATTCCAAAGATTGACCGTATCTTGAAACGAGCGACCGGCGGCGAGCGAACCGCCGCGCGGCGTGATTCGCAAATTCTTTTTCGCCGCTTCCCGCACGGCTTCCAGCAATTTTTCCATCGCCGGTTTTTGCAGCGTGATTGACACGCCGCCGACGGTCGCCGACTGCGGCAAACTTTTCGATTGAAACGAGATGATTTCCGCGTCGCTCGAAAAAATACATTTGCCCGGCAGTTTCGTGCCGCTCGAAACAAAAATCGCGCCGTATTCAGCGAAAATGCGTTTCGCGCTCACGTCGGTTTCGACCGGACATATTTTATTTAAGTCGGTATTGAAAGTGTTTTTTAATTTGTTCTCGACGACTTCCGTAAAATTTGCTGAAATCTCTTGTGAATATGTCGGTTGAGTTTGGGCGAGAGAAACGAAGCCGACAACGACGAACCAAAAAACTGTGATTAGCTGAACTTTCATAAACAGGAATTTTCGAGAGAAAATAGTTGCCGAAAAGTGTTCGAGTTATTTTGAATGTTGCCATTATAACCGTTTCCCGATTCAATACAAGTAAAATTTTTAAAAAAGCATTTCCAATTTTCGATTTATCTGCTAAAATTCGTTCCGTTCAACCAATCCAATCTGTCGGCAATTTCTTTGGACGGAGCGGCTTTTATCTAGCGAAGCAGTTTGCGATCAGGCGTTTTCACGGGAAATTTATTTCGGAGGCTGCGAAAAGCATTACTCATTCGCTCATATCAATAGAACTAAATTTCATAGATTTTCAATTTATCACTATGAAAAAATGTCCGAAGTGCAATCAAACAT
>JAJAYR010000204.1 GCA_026786155.1 Pyrinomonadaceae bacterium | reverse complement strand
GTTCAAATCAGCGAAAAAAAGATGATGATTGACGATGACAATATCGGCTTCTTCGGCTCGCGCCCGCATTCGAGTGATGTAGCACGGCTCAAAATCCGGGCATTTCTGACCGAGACAGGTTTCCGATTTGGCATTGATTCTGCCCCAGAACGAAAGGTTTTCGGGAAGGTTGACGAGTTCGGCACGGTCGCCGGTGTTCGATTCCCGCGCCCAATGGCGAATCTCGTCAAAGTAATCGAGTTCGTCCACGCCTTCGAGAATCGGCTGATTTTCCGCTTTGGCAATTCGGTAAAGACAGGCGTAATTTGAACGCCCTTTCATATTCGCCGCCGTAAATTTCTTCGGCATCACTTTTTGCAGAAACGGGATGTCTTTTTCCATCAACTGTTCCTGCAAATTTTTCGTTCCCGTCGAAATGATAATTCGTTTTTTCTGTCCGAGCGCGGCGGCGATTGCCGGAACTAGATACGCGAGCGTCTTTCCCGTTCCCGTTCCCGCCTCGACGATCAGATGTTTTTTTTCTTCAAACGCCCGCAAAACGGCTTCCGCCATTTTGATTTGACCGAGCCGGTATTCGTAATCTTTATGATGTTTGGCGATGAGTCCGCCTTTGCCGAAAATTTCTTCCACAGTTATTTTTCCTGATTCTTTAAAGTTAGAAGTTGCGCGGTGGAATAGATTGAATGATAAACGAAGTCTTTATTTTACCGGATAAACAGCGAATAGTTGATAGCTGAAAGCGTATAGTTGCGCTCTCTCGCCGCGTTGTTCGCTGCTGAACAAAGTGAAAATTTCTGTCCGGCGGCATCTCTTTTATCTTTATTATTAAACTGCGTAACTTTTAAAGATTCTAACACAACCATCAATCGCCAATTATTTCCGAGAAATTTACCGATACTCCGAAAGGCGGTTAAGTTATTCCGATTACCATAAGGTCGCTTGACCAAAATCGTAATTTTTGTCAAACTCAGTCTTTACACTCCGTTTGTTCACAACCATCAAACACAATTCATCAGATATTTATACTTTATCCGTCTGATGTCGTTCGATGCTAATCGCAGCCGACTGTTTCGTTGAATTCCTTTTAATCGAAACAATTTGTTTTTTATTTTTTAGGTTTTAACAACCATAAATTCGCTTTTATCTTGTAACTAATTTAGCTTTAAGGAGAATCCCCAAAAATGAAAATTTCTACTAACACGGAAACCCGTTATCGGGTAATGTTTAGTTTAGTGGTCTTGGGATTGATGGCGGCGGTTATTATTCTGTCGAATCAATTTCATTCCAAGGCTGGCAATGCCGGACAGGACGTTTCAGACAGAACCGTCAGTCAAGTTAAAAATTTAGAAAATTACGATATTCGGACGGATAAAAATCAAGCCGAAACATTGAATAACTTTCGCCGGACGGCGGGCAGAGATGCGGTTTCGGTCGCCGATGCGCGTGATAAATTTGTCGCCGGTGAAACATCGCTTCGTCAAACCGTTCCGACTTTGAAGGTCGAATATAACGAAGACATTCGCACACCGGAAGTTATCGCTCCTGACGTTGACCGCGGACGCGCTTTTTTGACCGCGCCTTCGACTGCCAAACATTCCGATATTCTGCGAAGATTCGCGGCGGACAACGGCACTTTAATCGGGTTGAAAGCGGGTCAAGCTGCTCAATTGAAAGTTACGGCAGATTACACCAATCCCGACGGCAATCTTTCTTACGCTCATCTCGAACAATTTATCAATGACGTTCCCGTGTTTCGCGGCGAAATTAAAGCCGGTTTTACCAAAAACGGTGAAATGATGCGCGTCATTAACAATCTCGCGCCGGATTTGGATTACGCGAGTCTTTCAACCGATTTCGGCAACCCGCTCGACGCGGTGCGAGCCGCTTCGGGCAATCTGAATTTTGAATTACCAGCCGCCGATTTAATTCGCAACGAAGCGAATTCGACCGATTTGAAAGCGGTTTTCGGCACGGGCGATTTTGCGACGACCGCCGAAAAAATGTATTTCCCGACCGAACCGGGTGTGGCACGAACGGCGTGGCGCATGGCAATCTGGGAGCCGGTCAACGCTTATTACGTCATCGTGGACGCGGAAAGCGGCACGATTTTGTGGCGCAAAAATATCTCCGAAGACCAAACCCAATCGGCGACTTACAATGTTTATAACAATCCGCTTTCGATGATGAACGTCGCGGAAAGTCCGGCACCGACCACGCCGGGACCGACCAATCCTTCGACGGGAACACAAGGGGCGCAAATCACGCGCAACTCCGTTACTTTAATCGGCAACGAAGGCGATTTGTCATTCAACAATTTAGGCTGGATAACCGATAACGCCAACGGCGTGAACGGCTGGACTGACGGCAATGCTGTCGAAGCCGGACTGGACATCGTGGCGCCGAACGGTGTTGACGCGCCGACAAGCGGAACCAACCGCGTATTCGATTTCAACTACAATCCGGCTCCGGGTCTGCCGCCGCCGCCCGATGATTTGACGACACCAACTTTCCGCAACGGCGCGGTGACGCAGTTGTTTTATATCAACAACCGTTATCACGACGAACTGTATAAACTCGGATTTACCGAAGCGGCTCGCAATTTTCAAAACGATAATTTCGGGCGCGGCGGAGTGGCAGCCGACCGTATTTCGGCTGAAGCACAGGACTCCAGCGGAACGAACAACGCCAACTTTGCGACTCCGGCAGACGGCGGACGCGGACGGATGCAGATGTATCGCTTTACCCAAATTCCCGGACGCGACGGCGACCTCGATGCCGACATCGTTGTTCACGAATTCACTCACGGGCTTTCCAATCGGTTGGTCGGCAATGCCAGCGGCTTGTCAACCGCTCGCGCTAGAGGAATGGGTGAAGG
>JAJAYR010000203.1 GCA_026786155.1 Pyrinomonadaceae bacterium | reverse complement strand
TCGCCGGACTCAATCCGCACGCTTCGGAAGGCGGAATGTTCGGCGCGGAAGAAACTCTTGAAATTGTTCCGGCGATTGACGAATGCCGGGAAAAATACGGCGTTGACGTTTCCGGCGCGTTCTCGCCCGACACGATTTTTCTGCGCGGTTTCAAAGGCGAATTCGACGCGGTAATTTCCTGTTATCACGACCAGGCGACGATTGCCGTCAAATGTTTATCGTTCGGCTCGTCGGTTAATGTAACGCTCGGTTTGCCGCTCATCAGAACGTCGGTTGACCACGGCACGGCGTTCGACATCGCGGGGAAAAACATCGCCGACGCTTCGAGTATGTGTGCCGCGATAAAATTAGCGGCGAAACTGGCGGCGAATTCGTAAAATAACTGAAAATTTTGTTAGAATAATACTATGTTATCGCTAACCGGCAAGAATTCGGCATAAGCAAGTGCTGAATTTACAGGCAGGTTTCCACTGATTACTCCCGAATTTTAAGTGAATCAGTTTAGAGATATGTAAAATTTGTTTATTAAATGAAACAGAAATACATAGAAGTGGTGCGATAAATAAGTAGAGAGTTATTAAATAATGAATGAAGAGCAAAGCGGCGCACAACTTCAGGTTTTAGTTGCCGATGACGACCCGGCGATTCTGCGTCTGGTCAAAGCAATCGTCGAGAAAGAAGGTTTTACGGTTTTATCGGCACGCGACGGGAAGGAAGCATATAAACTTTTACAAACGAACGAACCGCTGGCGGCGGCGATTTTCGATGTCGTCATGCCGTATATTCAAGGCACGGAACTGGTTCGCTATATGCAGTCGGAACGGCGTTTGATGAAAATTCCGGTGATTATGATGACGGCGGAACAAAATCCGCGGCTGTCGTCGGAAAGTTTTTCGGCGGGCGCGGTCGCCTTTTTGCCGAAGCCTTTTACGACTTCACAACTGCAAACGATGCTGCGAATGTTCGTGCAGAGAAAAAGTCAGGAAAGCGGCAAGTAAAACAAACGGTTTTAGAATTCAAATTTCAAGCGGATTAAACCTTTGTAAAAAATAAATGGAAGAAAAAAAATATTTTTCTTTCGTCATTTTTTTGCCGAAGCCCGCACGAAGTAATGGCGCGTATCGGCAGAGAAATCACAGTAACTTCGTTGACTTCGCGCGTGTTTCCCATTTTGAAAGTATTTTTCCCGCAACAAACTGTCGTTCGATAAGGAGAAAATTCACCCCGTGTCAAAACACAAACTACTTTTGGCGGACGATTCGGTAACGATTCAAAAAGTCGTCAACCTGACTTTTGCCGACGAAGGCATCGAAGTAACGGCGGTCGGCGACGGCGATTCGGCGATGCTGAAATTTGTCGAATCCGTGCCGGATTTGGTGATGGTTGATGTCAATATGCCGGGTTTAGACGGCTATCGGATTTGTGAAATGATTAAGCAGGACGAGGAAACAAGGCATATTCCCGTCATCCTGCTGGTCGGCTCGTTCGAGCCGTTCGACGAAGAAGAAGCGCGGCGCGTCGGCGCGGACGATTTTTTAACCAAGCCTTTTCAGTCAATTCGCCAATTAGTCAACAAAGTTTCCGCTTTGCTGCACGGCAAAACGAGCGACACTTTCGGCGATGAAACCGCCATCAGCAGTTTTGACGATACTTTAGAAATGATTCCGCCCGTTGAAGAAATGTCGGCGACCGAAGATTTCGGCGACGCGGCGATGGACGACGAAATGATTCAAACGAGTCAAATCGGCAGCTTGCCGACGGACGAGCAGCACAAATTTGAATCGGCACCGATTCCGCAAACGTCTGACGAAAATTCAAATTCTGAAACGGAAGCGGCTGACGAAGATTTTCTCGAAACGTCGGCGCAGGAAATATCGGCGGAAGAAACTCCGACGGAAGCCGAATTTGTGTCCGAAGAAAATGCTGATGAAATCGAAGACGTTTCGGCGGACGACGATGAACTTTTGGAACTTTTGCCGCGCCACGAAAATATCTACGAATTTGCGAACGAACAAGAATCGGCGGACGAAAAGCCTTTACCGGAAGAATCCGAAACAGAAGAAACGGAACAAGATTTTACGGAAGAAATTGAAACAGACGAAGCCGCGCCGGATTTTGAACAGGAAAACGTAACTCAGAAATCTATCGTCGAGGAGACCGCGCCGAATCAAGTTGGCAAAAACCGCTTGTCGTCAGCGTCCGCGCCGATTCACGATTTGGAGTTTGACGATTTTGATTTGCTCGAACTGCCGCCGTCGAAAAAGTTTGAGGACGAGCAAACTAAAGTTTCTTTCGGACAATCGAGCGTTGCCGACGCTGCGCCGTCGTCGGGAAATTTATCGCCGGAAGCGATTGAAGCCATCGCCGACCGCGTTGTCGAAAAACTTTCCGATAAAGTAATCAAACGAATCGTTCGGGAAGTCTTTACGCAAATGACGAAAAAAAAATAAACGGACGAATCAAAATCAAAAAAATTACGCGGTTAGTTTTCGCCAAGGCAGATGAAAACTAACCGTTTATGTTTTAGAATACTAAAAAGTTCAAGGTTTCAGGTTCAAGGTTTCAGATTTCAGATTTCAGATTTCAGATTAAAAATCCCAAATTCTAAATCTTGAACCTTGAACCTTGAACCTGAAACCTTGAACCTTGAAATATGGAAATCGCCAAAGCCTATAATCCGAAGGAAGCTGAAGCAACGCATTATCAAACTTGGGAAGCGAACGGTTGTTTCGCGCCCGAAATCAACGAAAACCCGCTCGCCGAAAAGTATTCAATCGTCATTCCGCCGCCGAATGTAACGGGCAGTCTGCATATCGGACACGCGCTTCAGCATACTTTGATGGACGTTTTGACGCGGCGCAAACGAATGCAAGGGTTTCGGACTTTGTGGCTGCCGGGAACCGACCACGCAGGAATTTCGGTGCAGAGAAAAGTCGTCGAACAATTGCGGCGCGATGAAAATAAATTGCCGCAGGACATCGGGCGCGAAGAATTTATAAGCCGCGCGTGGAAGTGGAAAGAAGAATTCGGCAGCACGATTACCGAACAGATGCGGCGCGAAGGCGCATCGGTTGACTGGTCGCGCGAGCGATTCACGATGGACGAAAGTTTGTCGAAAGCGGTGCGCTTCGTTTTTGTAACGCTCTATAACGAAGGCTGGATTTATCGCGGCAAGCGCATCGTCAACTGGTGTCCGAAGGATAAAACCGTGATTTCCGATTTGGAAGTTAAAGAGGAAACGCGCAAAGACGGGAAACTCGTCTATCTGCGTTATCCGGTGAAAGATTCGGACAAGCAAATCACGGTGGCGACGACGCGCCCGGAAACGATGCTCGGCGACACGGCGGTTGCCGTCAATGCCGACGACGAAAGATACAAAAATTTAATCGGCAAAACGATTTTCTTGCCGCTGACGAACCGCGAAATTCCGATTATCGCTGACGAATATGTTGACGCAGCATTCGGCACGGGCGCGGTCAAAATCACGCCCGCGCACGACCCGAACGACTACGAAGTCGGCGTGCGGCACAACCTCGAACAACTCGTCATAATGAACGACGACGCGACGATGAACGCCAATGCAGGAACAGAATTTGAAGGTTTGGATAGATTCAAAGCGCGTGAAAAGGTCATCGAAAAATTTGCAGAATTAGGACTTTTAGAGAAAATCGAAGATTACGAAATTTCTCTGCCGATTTGCGAACGCTGTAAAAATATCATCGAACCGCTGTTGTCGGAACAATGGTTTTGTCGGATGGACGAGATGCGCGATTTGGCTTTAGATTTGATGAAAACCGAAGGCGCACCGCATTTTTATCCGAATGTTCCGAACGAAAAAGTTTATACGAATTGGCTCGAAAACCTGAAAGATTGGACGATTTCGCGGCAGCTTTGGTGGGGACATCAGATTCCGGCGTGGTATGACGCGGACGGGCAGACTTTTGTGGCGCGTTCGTTTGAAGAAGCATCGGAAAAAGCGGGAACAACTGAATTAACGCAAGATGCAGACGTTTTAGATACCTGGTTTTCGTCGGCGCTGTGGGCGTTTTCGACGTTCGGCTGGACGGGTGAAGGAGAAGAGGAGAAGAGGAGAAGAGGAGAAAGAAAAAGCGATTCGCAAATTGGTAATGAGCAACTGACAAAGGACGAAGAACAAAGGACAAAAAACGATTTGGAAACATTTCTGCCGACCGATGTTTTGGTCACGGGACGCGATATTATTTTTCTCTGGGTTTCCCGAATGGTGATGCTGACTGAAAAATTTACCGGCGAAAAACCGTTCGCCGATGTCGTCGTTACCGGAACGGTTTTGGGCAAAGACGGCAAACCGATGTCGAAATCGCGCGGCAACGGCGTTGACCCGCTGGAGATGTTCGACAAATTCGGCGTGGACGCGACGCGCGTTTATCTGGCGAGCATCGCCACCGGCGCGGACATCAAATGGAACGATTCGCAAATCGAAACTTTCCGCAATTTTGCTAATAAAATCTGGAACGCGACACGGTTTTGTCTGCTGAATTCCGATGGCGCGAAAGTTGATTTAGCGTCGCTGAAGTTGGACGAAAACGCTTCAATCGCCGACCGATGGATAGTTTCGCGCCTTAACAAAACGGCTTTGCAGGTGAATAAATCGCTTGACAGATATTTCTTCCACGAAGCCGTGCGCTTGCTTTATCAATTTTTCTGGAACGATTTCTGCGATTGGTATATCGAACTCGTCAAAGACGAAATTACGGGCGATTCTTTGTCTTTGGCTCATAGCCCTTCGTCGGAAAATAATGATGCTGAAAATATAAACGAAGGACAAAGGACAAAGGACAAAGGACAAATTCAAGCGCGTTCGCGGATTTTGACGATTCTCGAACAGGCTTTGCGAATGCTGCATCCGTTTATGCCGTATCTGACGGAAGAATTATGGCAAAAACTACCGAATGTTTCGAGCGATTTGCACCACGAAGCGTATCGAGACGCGAAACAGACGATTATGCTCGCCGATTTTCCGCTCGGCGATACGGATTTGATTGACGAACGCGCCGAAAGCGAAATGCAGACCGTAATTGATTTGATTTCCAAAGTCCGCAACATTCGCGCCGAAATGAATATCAAGCCGTCGGATAAACCGGCGATTCACGTCGCGGCAAACGCGGAAACACAGAAAATCTTTGCGGCGAACGAAGCGCAGATTCTCAAACTCGCCCGCGCCGAAAAATTGGTTCTAGCCGAAACTCTCGGCGTTCCGAAAGCGTCGGCGAAAGCGGTTATCTCGAACGCGGAAATTGCCGTGCCGCTCGAAGGTTTGATTGATTTTGAAAAGGAAATCGCGCGGCTCGAAAATCAGGTGAATAAACTCGAAACCGAACGGCAACGCTTGAACGGGCAGCTTTCAAACGCCAATTTCATCGAACGTGCGCCGCCGGAAAAAGTTGACGAAATAAGGGAAAGAGTGGCGGGAATCGAAACGCAGACGAAAACTTTGAAACAAAATTTAGAGGCTTTAATCTAGTTGAAACTGCGGCATAAAATATAGCGAATAAAAATCGGCATCGGATATGCAAAGGCTTCACTTAACTGAAAGATAAGCGTAATTGAAAAACGATTCGGAATAGATGAGAGATAATAGATGAGAGATGACAGATAATAGATGAGAGATGAGAGATCAAACCGCCGTCCCAATCTTTCATTTATTATCTCTCATCTGTCATCTACTCCGAATGGTTACATCTTGATTGAACACAGATTCAATTTTGCTCAGGCTTCAGTTAATTAAATTATCATTGGTCTTTTTAACTTTTTCGCGTTCTTTTTTCGGCGGTGGCGCACCTCTCGAACCCCAATAATAGTATTTCGCGGTCAAGCCGAGAGCGAGTATTCCGGCGACGGTCAGCAGCAGAGTTAAAGTTATCAGCCAGGCTAAATTGGACATAAGCGGTTGTCGAACAATCGTTTTCCGTTATTATAATCTTAAAGCGAACGAGTTAGAAACGGCGAAACAAAAAATAAACGAACTATGAACTTTCTGGAAAACAGCGAAATTTTAGCCGACATCGGCGAATATCTGCGCGAAGACATCGGGCGCGGCGACATTACGACCCAATCAACCATTTCGCCGGACGTGCGCGGAATGGGCAAGTTTCTGGCGAAGGAAAATCTCGTGATTTGCGGTTTGGAAGTCGCCGAAGCCGTTTTCGCGCATCTCGACCCGGAAACACAGGAAATCGAAACCAATTACAACGACGGCGATGCGGTCGAAGCGGGAACGATTTTCGCCACTCTGAAAGGTTACGCCGACGTTTTGCTGACGGGCGAAAGAGTCGCGCTTAATTTGATTCAGCGAATGTCGGGCGTGGCGACGTTGACGCGCCAGTATGTGAAGGCAATCG
>JAJAYR010000202.1 GCA_026786155.1 Pyrinomonadaceae bacterium | reverse complement strand
TGCCGGGTGTTGTGGAAGAATTGTGAAGGACTGATTAGAACGAGTGAAACGAAGATTCGGATTTGCGCGATCCGGCTAATCTTGCGGCGGATTGCCTAAAATAATTGCAAACAGGTTCTATAGGAAAAGGAATCAAACTGGTTTCGGTTTGGGCAGGAAAAATTTGCTGACCCGTCGGCGCAACCGTCAAACTCGGACCTAAATTCGGTGTCGTAAAACGGAGTAAATTTTCCGCCGAAGTGCCGATATAACCGATGGAGACCGTGTAATGCGAATTTAATTGCTGCTCATAAACAAATGAATAATGATGAGCCATCGGCATTTTCAGATTTGCGCTCGGCAAAGTTGCGTTAATAGCATTCGGGAAGAATGTTCTTAAATAATCGAATAAATCAGTAAAATTAATTGCCGGATTTAGCGTGTTAATTGTTCCTGGAGCGCGTAGTGAAATAAACTCGCCGGTTGGTGTTGAAACGCCGCGTTCAGGTCGGGTCGGATTTAAATAGCCTAAAAAAGATTCGCCAATTACATTTATTCCCCCAAAATTTGTCGTCAAAAAAGTTGGAAAAACATTGCGCGATTGGCTGACCACCGCGCCGAGAATTTGGTCGTAGAAAATCCCGTATCCGACGCGAAAAACGCTTGTCCGGGTTGTGCCGAATAAATTCGGAGAATAGGAAACGCCGAGGCGCGGCGCAAAGTTGTTACCGTCAGGCTCATAAAGCCGTGTGCGCCCACCGATAAATTGCTGCAAGCCGGGAGCAAATCTTAGACGCTCGTCTGTAAAAGTTCTCTCAATCAAACGATTTACTTCCGAAACCGGCGTGTTGTATTCGTAACGCAAGCCGTAAGAAAGCGACAATTTGGGCGAGATTCGCCAGGCATCCTGTCCGTAAATATTGAACTGATAGAATCGCAAGGCGGCTTTTGAATCGGGACGGTCAACATTAAAAGTGACCAGGAAATTACTTGCCGCTCCCAAACTGACTAAATCTTCCGGTCTAATAATCGGGTTCGGGTCATTGGCGGTTGGAAATCGAAATGCTCCGTTTTCAAAAACCAATCGCGGCGTACCGTTGAAAGTAACGAGTGGACGCGCTAAACGCGGCAAATCGCTATTTAAATCAGTCCGGCGCGTGTCTATACCGAAAACAAAGCTGTGCTTTTTGAGTCGCCGGGTCAACTCGTCGGCAAACTGATAGGTATTATTCACGCGCCGTTGAGGAAAATTATAGACATCAACGCCGAGCGGACTAAAACCGGCAACTATGGCTTGACCGATAAAACCGTTGATTGATTCGGTAGTCGTTCCTCTTTGCCCCCCTATCGGCGCAAATGCGCTTCGATAAAGAACTGCTCCGGTGTTTGGCTGTCCAGCCGTCGGTGCTGTTACATTAAGTCGAAGCGGAGCATTGAGTAAAAAAGGCGCATCGGGAAATTCGTCGCTCGGAATCAAAAATTCGCCATTCCGCACTTCTTCAAAATTCAGATGTGTTTGCCCGAAAGATAAACGAATTTGATTGAAAATCGGTTTAGTTGAAAATGAATCGCTCAACTGACTGTTCAAGAAAAAAGAAAAATTATGAGTTTGAATTTTGGAAAGCAGAGCCGAAAAACAGCTTCGTTGACCGTCGGAATATAGCGGGAATCGTTGGTAAAATTGTAGCGTCCGGTAACGGATTGCCGTCCGAGGAAATGAAAAATGTGGTCTAGCTTTGCCGACAATACTTTTCCTTCACCGCTTGCCGGAAGAAGCTGCGTAAAAGTGTTTGCTCCATAAATTCCGCCGGGATTATTAGGAAACGGAAACAAACTAAACAACGCAGAACCTTGCAGGGTGCTGGGAATGGCTGAAACGGGCGCGTTCGTGAACGGATTTCTAAAAGTTCCGGTCGCGCCCGTCCCGAACGCCCCGCGCTGTTCGATGGTCGGCACGACAAAATTCTTTTCCTTTGTCGCGTTTATTTTCTGAAATTCGCCCGACACAAAATAAAACAACCGCCGCGCCAAAATCGCGCCGCCTAATGTTCCGCCTTCCTGAAAAAAAGTAAAAGAATCTTCACCTGCGCTTTGATTACGAACGGTCAATGGCTGACCGTCGAGCAAAACCGGCTGACCAGCGGCAGTTCGTAAAGAAAAAACGGCATTTCCGTTAGCCGTATCGAAAAAATTTCTCGAATTTAATCGGTTTGAGTTAAAAGTTGCGGAAAGCGTTCCGTGAAGTTCACTACCGCCAGACTTGGAAACGGCATTAACTTGCGCCCCGATGTTGCGCCCGAACTGCGCCGGTGACAGCCAAGTGATTACCTGAAACTCTTGGATGGATTCGATTGGCTGCGGAACGAGCGCGACAAAACCTTGTCTTCTGACTCCGATGTTTTCGTCGTTGTTATCCGAGCCGTCAACCGTAAAATTATTGGCGCGTGAGCGCAAACCGTTGACGGCAAACTGTCAGGCTGAACCGACTCCGGGACCGACTCCGGGACCAGCGACATCACCGATGGTTTGCGGCGGCGGCGCGACTCCCGGCAATAAAAGTGCCAATTCATCAAAACTTCTGGTAACGGTCGTCGCGCCGAGCGGCAGTTTCTCCAGTTCTTCTTCTCTGGATGAACCGTCGCGGCGGGCATCGGTCGTGTTTATCTCGACCCGAATATCATCGGCTTCCTCAGCCGTAACGGGCGGTGCCGTGCCAGCCGTTGCCGCAGTTTCCGGCTCGAGGCGAACCGGCACCGGCACTACGTCGCCGGTTAATGAAATTTTTATTTCACGCCGCAAAAACTGCGGGCGATAACCGCTGCCGGTAACGCGGATGGTATAAAAGCCGGGAGCGAGCAAGCCCTGGTAAAAGCGCCCCTTCGAGTCGGTCGTCAGATTATAAGTTACGCCGGTTTGCTCATTGGTAATTTCAACGGCGGCTGCCGTAATTATTTCTCCGGTTCGGCTGCTGACATCGCCTTGAAAGGCTCCGGTAACCGTATTCTGCGCCCGCGCCGCACCGGCAAACAGCATCAGACAAAATAGTCGTGCCGGTCAAACGGGCAAAATTTTTAACGGCGTGAAAAGGTAGTTTATAAATTTTGACAAATTTGCAGCGCATAGAATATTCCCCAGTTTTTTGAAATTAGCGATTTTGCCGAAGTTCAACCGTGAAAAAGCCGTTAAAACTTCCGAAAGAATCGAATTTGAAAGAATAATCAACCGTCAGACAGCCGGAATAGAAACGAATGTTTTTCTACTTATAAACGCACGATTTTTTACTGAAACCTATGTATGTTTTTTCGTATTCGTGTTTTTATCGAGAAATAAGCAGGTGAGAGAAAGTTTTGCGACATTTTGCACCGTGTTCAGAGTCCAAACGCGGAACGCCCTTTGCTCTGCCAGCGAAGCGCGGCGGCAACACGCTTAAGCGTGGACTCAGAACTTCTCCACGAACCTCAAAATTTTTACTGACCCGCTTACAAAGCGGTAACATCAAACCCATCTAATTTAACGCCTTAGTTTATTCGGCGAGCGTAGAAAACTAACATAAGTAGGTGAGCAAAAGTTTCAACGTATTTTGCAAAGTTCAGAGTCCACGCTTCAGCGTGTTGCCGCCAGCGAAGCGCGGCGGCAGCAAAGGGCGTTCCGCGTTTGAACTCTGAACACGCGGGAAATATTACAAAACTTCTGCTCACCCGCTTAATTGCTCATCTCTTTTTTGTCAATCGTTTCGCCTGTCCGGTTTGGACGGATTGCCGAATTTCGATTTAGCCGGATTTTCCCCACTTTCAAGCCTGTTTCAAAAGCGTCTGTATTTTCTCGACATCTTTTTTTGTAACCGTCAATATCCCGCTTCGAGTCGTCAATAATTTTGCTGCTTTTCGTTACGCGCGTCCGACTTTGAAGAGTTCAGAAAAAATGACGCGGGAAAATTTATCGCCAAAGGATTATTTTAATTCTTTCAAAATCGCCGCCGCCGCCCGCCGCGCCGCGCCGCCGTGTCCCAGAGTGGCGGTAACTTCGCGCAGTCTTTCGCGCATTTTTTGATTGACGGCGGGTTCTAATAATCGAAAAAGTTCCGCGCTCAAAGTTTCGGGCGTAAAGTCGTCTTGAATCAATTCCTTTGCCAATCTTTCCTGTGCAATCAGGTTTATCAAGCCGAAATGTTCGACCGTAATCAGCGGGCGCAGCAGTTTATAATTGAGCGCGGAAGTTTTATAAACAATCGCCATCGGCGTATTGAGAATCGCCGTCTCCAACGTCGCCGTGCCGCTCGTTACCGCCGCCGCGTCGGAAGCGTGAACGGCTTCGCACGTTTCGCCCGGCACGACAATCAGATTTTTCGGCGTGTTTCTAGCGATGCTTTTCGCCGCTTCGATTTCCGCCAATCGGCGCGTCGGCGCGAGCGCGATGACGAACTGCAAATTCTTATTTTTACTTTCCATCAAAGCGGCGGTTTCGAGCAGCGGCGGCAGAATTTTGACGACTTCTTTATGACGGCTTCCGGCTAACAAAGAAATAATCGGTTTTGCCGGATCGAGATTGTATTTGGCGCAAAACTCGTCTTTCGTCAATTCCGAATGAACTTCCTTCGCCAGCGGATTACCGACGTATTCGACGTGCGCGATTCCTTGTTTTTCATACCAATCCTTTTCAAACGGCAGAATGGTGAGCATCAAATCAACCGAACTTTTGACGGTTTTCGCGCGGTATTTGCGCCACGCCCAAAGCTGCGGCGAAATGTAATAAATGATTTTCAAGCCTTGTTTTTTAAGTGATTTGGCGAGTTTCAAGTTAAAATCGGGAAAATCTATCAAAATCACCGCGTCGGGTTTTCTATCCGTCGCGGCTTTTTTGAGCGTCTGAAAAATGTTCCAAAACATCGGCAGAGCGCGGGCGATTTCCGGCAAACCGACAATCGCCAAATAGTCGGCGTTGACGACCGTCTCCACGCCCGCGTTTCGCATCCGCTCGCCCGTCGCGCCGAAAAATTCAAAGCGCGTTTCCGGCGATTGTCCGCGCAGAGCGTCAACCAGTTTTGCCGCGTGCGCGTCGCCCGACGCTTCACCGGCAACCAGCATTATTTTGTAGGATTTAGGATTCAAAATTTGGAATTCAGGATTTAAGTTGCGGGCGGCGTTTCAAATTTCTGCCGACTAATTCTCAGTTTTTTTACTTCGGAATAGATGAAAGATAATAGATGATAACTGATAGATTGGGAGCGCGGTTTTATCTTTCATCTGTCATCTATCATCTGTCATCTATTCCGAATCGTTTCATCCGTCAGCATAATTTGTGAAACACTACCGATTTTTGTTTTTATTCTGAATCCCAAATTCTAAATCCTAAATTATAATTCGGCAAGTCAACCAATTCGCGGCTTTCGCGCATCAAAGCGGATGTTTTCAGATTAAACAAAACGATTAAATTTAACAGTTGCTTGCCAGACGCATCTTTAACCTTTAAAATGCTGTGTTTTGCGCCGTCGGCAATTTTTTATTTGAAAAGCCCGAATTTTCGGTTTAATAATCTATTTTACACAAGAGTTTTTTTGGAGGAGTTTGTGAAATTTCACGTTTTATTTCTTTTAGCAATCGTCGTTTTATACGGTAATTCGATCACGATTTCGGCGCAAATCGCGCAGCTTCCGCAGTCGCGGATTGATTCGGTCATCGGACAGTTGACCAATTCCGTTTCCGAGTCTTTCGCGGGCGGCATCAGCGGCGACGGGCGGCTGGTCGTTTTTGAATCGAACGGCAATCTCGCCACCGAAAATCCGCGCAACACCGACGGCAACCGCGAAATTTTCATCTTCGACTACGCCCAGCGGCGCATTTTTCAAATCACCAACACGACGAGTCTGAGAAACGACACGGCGGCGGCTCATTCGTTGTTCAATGCGAAAGTTTTGATTACCAATCTGCGCCCGGTCATCAGCAACAACGGACGCTGGATTGCCTTCGGTTCAAACGCGACGACTTCGACACCGACCACGCCGAACGCGACCAATCCGGGAAATTTCAACGCCGAATCGTTTAATCCGATTGCTCCGGCAACCACTCCCGAAAATCCTTTGCTGACCGACGGCAATACGGAAATGTGGCTTTATCAAGTTCCGGCGGTGGCATCCGCTAATTTGTCGGCGGGCGACGAACTCGCCGTTACCGATTTGAGCGCGGGAACTTTTACGCGCGTAACGAACACCGCGCCGAGCCGCTTGCCGCTGCCGAGTTCGACGACCTCTCAGCCGATTATCGGCGACGACAACCGGGACGCGAGCATCAGCGACAACGGAAATTATATTGCCTTCACTTCCAACCGCAACGCTGATACGGTCGGCAACAACAATACCGGCAACGCCGCCAACGACGAAATTTTCACCTACGCCCGACTCACCGACCGAATCAATCAGATTACGATTACGCCGCGCGGCACGTCTCTCGACCCGATTGCCAACATTACGCCGACTATTTCCGGCAACGGTCTGCGCGTCGCTTTTCAAAGCAACGCCGATAAACCGATTACCGGCATCGTCGAAAGCAATACCGACCGCAACTTCGAGGTTTTTTACGCGGATTTGGATTCAAACGGCGCGGTCAGCACGGCGACGAACGCTTTGAAAAAACAAATTACGGTAACTTCGCGCACCAATCTGGGCGATGTCGTCAACATTCTCGATTCCGGCAGAAGAATGAGCCGCGACGGTCGTTACATCGCGCTCGATTCGTATGCGGATTTGCAGGGCGAGAACAGCGGCACGAATTACACATCCTTCGCGCTTTACGTTTATGACATCCAGGCGGCGACGGCTCCGCCGCCTCCGCCGCCTACTCCGCCGACCAATCCGTTTCGCCGCATCGGACCGCGCAGCAACGCGGATGCGGCGGCGAGCGGCGGCGACGTTCCGCGCTTTCCCGGTTTCACCGACACGGACGCGAACGGCGCACCCGCGACGCTGGTTTTGGAAACGCGCCAGAACATTATCGCCGACGGAACGATTGCCGCGACCAACGATGCCGGTCTGAATCCCAACTCGTCACGCCCGACGCAGATTTACGCTTACCCTTTGAATGTGGCGGCGACGGCGGCGAGTTTCAAAAGATTAACCAGATTTCCGACACCGAGTTCTTTTATCATCGCTACGACTCAACCGATTCCGAGTAATTCGGTCAGTCGGATGACGTTTAATCTGGCGTTGACGGAACTCGGCACGGGCAACCCCGATTTGCAGAGCGAGGCGTTTTATTTGCTGCTGCCGACGGTTACGGCACAAAGCACCGTCCGGTTCGGTTTGTTCACCGGAGCGAGTCGGCAGATTGTTTCCGCGTCGCCGGTGCCGACTCCCAGCCCGACCGTAACGCCGACTCCTTCGCCGACTCCGACACCGACCGGCTCGCCGACACCGACACCAACGCCGACTCCGCAAACGCCGCCCGCCGTGCAGGGCGTTTCACCCGGAATGCTGGTTACGCTCGATTACAACACGGGCATCAATAATCCGATAGTTACGCGAACCGCCGTCGGTTCGCTGTCCAGAAGATTCACGCTGCCGATAGAATTGAGCGGCGTAACGGCGACGGTCAACGGCGCGGCAGTCGGGTTAAAAGCAGTCAGCCAGCGGCAGATAACCTTCGTCGTGCCGCCCGCTTTGAGCGCGGCGGTATTGGGAACGGCTTATCCGCTGGTCGTCAATAATAACGGCGTGGTTTTCAGAGGCTCGATCACTATCGTGCCGACGCGCCCCGACATTTTCACGTTTTCGTCCATCCCGATTCCGAACGGACGCGCCCGAATTTTTAACGTCACGAACACGGTTTTCAGAACCGAGCCGTTCAACGTAACGACTTTAAGATTCAAAGGCGGAAGGCGTGTTCCGACGACTCTGCGATTATTTTTGACGGGTGTCGAAGGTGTCCCCGCGAATACGAGTATCGTTTCCATCAGAATCGGCGGTGCGCCGCCGCTGACGCAATTGACGACCGGCGCGATTTTGCGCGAGCCGGGCATTTATACGATTGATTTCCCGCTTCCGGCAACCTTGCTCGGCGCAGGCGATGTTCCCATTATTGTTACCATCACGGTGGGCGGCGTAAGTTTTCAAAGCCGACTCGACGACACCGCGCCGCGCTTCAGTATTTTATAGGAAACGCTGACCGAAGAACGCCGAACGATGAATATCGAAAAATAATTCATCGTTCGGCGTTCTTCTCATTTCTTGCCTAACTTCTCCCTTTATACTATTCTTGAAGGGCAGCAAAAAATTTATCAAATCAATTATTTTTCAGAAATTCCGTCCGTTTCGACATTTCTATTTTCAGAAAATCTGCTTAACAAAATTCAATCCGGGAGTTTATAAAATTATGTCAACCAAAGATGTTAATACGATGAAAATCGCGCCGAAAATCTGGCGCAACGGTGAATTTATCAATTGGGACGAAGCCCGCGTTCACGTGATGACGCACGCCATTCATTACGGTTCGAGCGTTTTTGAAGGCATTCGCGCCTACCATACGGAGCGCGGCACGGCGGTTTTTCGTCTGACCGAACATATCCAAAGGCTTTTAAATTCAGCGAAAGTTTATCGGATGGACACCACCTACACGCGCGAGGAAATTTGTCTGGCAGCGGTCGAAATCGTGCGCGGCGGCGGAATGGATGAATGTTACCTGCGCCCGATTATCTTTCGCGGACTGAACGAAGAAAAACCGGCATTCGGTGTCAATCCGTTTCCGAACCCGATTGAATGTTACATCGCGGCTTGGGATTGGGGCAAATATCTCGGCGAAGAAGCGTTAGAAACGGGCGTTGACGTTTGCGTTTCGAGTTGGACGCGCACACCGTCGAATTCTCTTCCGGCAGTCGCCAAAGCCGGAGCGAATTATATGAATTCGCAATTGATTAAAATGGAAGCGATTTTGGGCGGATTTTCCGAAGGCATCGCGCTCGACGACCGCGGAATGGTTTCCGAAGGTTCGGGCGAAAACCTGTTCGTCGTCAACAACGGCAAACTGATTACGCCGCCGCTCGGTGCTTCGATTCTGCCGGGCATCACGCGCGATTCGGTGATTCAGATTGCCAAAGAACTGGGCATCGAAATTCAGGAAACGACGATTCAACGCGCCGCCTTATATCTGGCTGACGAATTATTTTTCACCGGCACCGCCGCCGAAATTACGCCGATTCGTTCGGTTGACCGCATCACCGTCGGCGCGGGCAAACGCGGCGAAATCACCAAACAATTGCAGGACATTTACTTCGATGTCATTCACGGCAAACGCCCCGCGCCGAATGACGCGCCGTGGCTGACCTATGTCAACGATACGGAAGAGAAAAAAACTGCCGGTTCGTCAAGCGGCAGCTAATCGTTAATTGAATTTTTTATAGAAGTTACGCCGTTGAACAAAAAAATAAAAGAGATAAGACAGAAAGCGGATTTTTCCTTTATCGAACAACGAACAGTTGATAGTGAAGAGCGAATAACGCCGCGAACATAACTATTCGCTTTTCACTATCAACTGTTCGTTGTTTATTCGGTAAAAATACTGTTTTAGCATTCAGTATATTTCAATCGCGCAACTTCTATTTCACTTCGGTGGAGATTTTGTTTTGGCTCAAAACAAAATCTCTTTTTATTTTCAATTGTTATGACCGACGAAACGGATTCGCCGCCGAAAGCCCAATCGAAAATCATTCTCGAACTCGCGGTTTTCGTCTGCGGTGCGCTCGTGATGATTTACGAAATCATCGGTTCGCGGCTGCTTTCGCCGTATCTCGGCGCGTCAACTTACGTCTGGACGAGTTTGATTGGTGTGATTCTCGGCGCGTTGAGTTTGGGATATTGGCTCGGCGGGAAAATCGCTGATAAAAAACCGGATTTAAAAATTCTCGCGTCCGTCATTTTTTTCGCGGGCGGTCTGGTTTCCGCGACGATTCTTTTGAAGGATTTAATTTTATCGTTCATCGCGCAGATGCCGTTCGGTCTGGAAATAAAATCAATCGTCGCCGCGCTTTTATTATTCGCGCCCGCCAGCGTTCTGCTCGGAGTCGTAACGCCCTACGCCGTCAAACTAAAAATGTCGTCGCTCAAAGATTCCGGTGCAACCGTCGGCAGACTTTACGCGCTTTCGACCGTCGGCAGTATTTTGGGAACTTTTCTCGCCGGATTCGTT
>JAJAYR010000201.1 GCA_026786155.1 Pyrinomonadaceae bacterium | reverse complement strand
GGTAAAATATGCGCGTTGGAACATTCGTCGGTTAGGCGCATCAAGCGTCTTTCCGAAATGTTGCCGAGTTCCGAGAGCGCAATCGCCAGATAATCCATCGAAAGTGCGAGCGGTTCGCCGTGAAAATTACCGCCGGAAATCACCTCAATTTTATCGCAGCTTTCATCGCAGAAAATCAAAGGATTGTCCGTTACGGCATTAAGTTCGATGTTGACGACCCATTCGGCGTAAGCGATTGCGTCGCGGCACGCGCCGTGAACCTGCGGCATACAGCGCAGAGTGTAGGCATCCTGCACGTTCGTCGCATCGAATTCGCGGACGAATTCGCTTTCCGCCAGAATATCGCGCAAGTTTTTCGCGCAGTCAATCTGGCGCGGATGCGGGCGCAGCGCGTGAATCCGTTCGTCAAAAGCCGAAACCGTTCCGTTCAACGCTTCGAGCGACAGACAACCGGCGACATCGGCGACATCGGCGAGTTTTTTCGCCTTTTGGGTTTCCAACAACCCGACAGCGGTCATAATCGTCGTGCCGTTCGTCAGTGCCAAACCTTCTTTCGCGGCTAAAACAATTGGTATCAGTCCGACTTTTTCGAGCGCGTCTTTGCCGGAAAATTGTTCGCCGTCAAAAATCGCTTCACCTTCGCCGATTAGAACGCACGCCATATGCGCCAAAGGTGCTAAATCGCCGCTGGCGCCTAAACTTCCCTTTTCAGGAATAATCGGATGCACTCCGCGATTTAAGAATTCGATAAGCAGTTCCAGAGTTTCCAGCCGAATGCCGGAAAAACCACGCGCCAGCGTATTTGCGCGAATCAAAATAATTGCTCTGGTTGTCGGAACGTCAAACGGTTTGCCGACTCCGACGGCGTGGCTGACGATGATGTTTCTTTGCAGAAGTTCGACTTCTTCACGCGAGATAATTTTATCTTTGAACGCGCCGAAGCCGGTTGTGATGCCATAGGCGATTTCGCCGCGTTCGAGCAGAGTTTGCACGGCGTTTGCCGAACGATTAACATTCGTCTGCGCTTTGCCGGATAAAACAACCCGCGGATTATTCGGTTCGCCGTGAGCAACGGCGAGAACCTGTTCAAATGTCAGGCTTTCGCCGTCTAGAATAATTTCGTTCATTTAAAATTGTGCGTGTCGTAGGTTGGCGGTTTTATTTCAACGTCTTGATAAATTTCGTCAACCGTCAAATCAAAATCCAGAGTGTTGAGATGAAACGATTCGCCCGCGACATAATCGCCTTGCAGCCAAAATCGCTCGTTATGTTTTTGAAACAATGTGATAATTTTTTCGGTTTGCGAAACGAGCAGATATTCGCGGAAACTTTCGATTGATTTATATTGCCGGAACTTTTCGCCGCGGTCGTAAAATTCCGTGCTTTCGGACAAAACTTCCACAATCAAAATCGGGTTGACGAGACACTGTAAGCCTTGAATTTCGACAAACACCGTTTCGCCGTACGCAACCGATAAATCAGGGTAACGATAAGTCGGCAAAACCGGGACTTTTATTCGCAGATTTGCCGGAAAAGCCCGACAACCGCGTTTTCTGGCAACCGGATTGAGAATCTCCGCTAAGTTCATCTCAATGGTCGCGTGTTCCGGCGAAACGCCGCTCATTTCAAAAATTTCGCCGTCAAAGTATTCAAAATTCCCTTCCGCGTTTTTGTCCAACTCAAAATACTCTTCGAGCGTATATTTACGTTTCGGTTCTGCCGTCATAATTTTTCACCTCGTTATAATCTTACCCGTTTTTATAATTGTTTCAATAAAGTTCGCGCCGAATTCATAAGCCGTCTGCCGGTAATCGTTCGTATCCAAAATTAAAATGTCGGCACTTTTTCCGACTTCCAGCGAACCGATTTTATCGCCCAATCCGACGGCAAACGCCGCGTTTATCGTTGCGGCGTTAAAAGCTTCGGACGGCAGCAGTTTTTGATAACGACAGGCAATCGCCATCGCCAAAGGCTGCGACGGACACGGTGCAGAACCGGGATTATAATCGGTCGAAACGGCAATCGCGCAATGCTTGTCAATCATTTTCCGCGCGTCGGCGAAATGCGCCGAACCGAAATTAAAATTCACCGTTGGCGTAACGATTCCGATGGTCTGTGATGCGGCTAAAAGTGCGATTTCTTCATCCGAAGTCGCGTCCAAATGGTCAATCGAGGTCGCGCCGAGTTCGATTGCCAGCCGCGCACAGCCTAAATTCGTAAATTCGTCAACGTGCGCCTTCAACCCGAAACCCAGACGCTTCGCCGTTTCCAAAACGCGCCGCGATTGTTCGAGATTGAAGGCGTTTTTCTCGCAAAAAACGTCGGCAAAATAATTGGTAATTGACGATTGATAATTGATAATTTCTTTCGCTTCGGGAAGCATTTCATCACAAATCAACGCAACGTATTCATCTTCTCTGCCTTTAAATTCCGGCGGGAAAGCGTGCGCGGGCAGAAACGTCGGAATCAAATCAATCGGATGCGTTTTGTCCAATTCAAAAATCGCTTCGAGCATTTTTAATTCGGTGGCAGTGTCCAAACCGTAGCCGGTTTTGATTTCCGCCGTCAGCGTTCCGCAAGCGAGCATTTCGTCGAGCCTGCGCCGCGATTGTTCGATTAAACTTTTTAAACTCGCTTCGCGCGTTTGCTTGACGGTCGAGATGATTCCGCCGCCGTTTTCCAAAATTTCGAGATAATCCGCGCCTTTGATTTTCAATTCAAATTCGTTCAGACGGTTTCCGGCGAAAACGACGTGCGTGTGCGGGTCAACGAATGCCGGACAGACGACTTTATTGCCCGCGTCAATGACGTTTTCAGTTTGAAAATTTCCGGCGATTTCCTTCGTATTTCCAACGGCGACAATTTTTCCGCCGCTGATTGCCAACGCGCCGTTTTCGATGATGCCGACATCGGTCATCGCCGCGCCGCGTTTCGGTTTGCCGCCGGACGCGCAGGTAACGAGTTGCGCGGCGTTTTCGATAATCAAGTCAACTTTCATAAATTCGGACGCGGCAAACTATTCAGCATACTTGAACATTGGATTCGGCGGCAAATCGCTTTACCAATCGCTTTGCTTAGTTGCCGCCGGAAAGTTAAAATTGAATTTATGCCGTATGCTTCAAAAGCCGAGATTTATTTTATCGCCGCGATGATGATTTTGATTTTAGTCATCAGCACAGCGGCGGTTTATTTTTTCTTTGTAACTTATAAAAAGGAAATGCGCGAAAGAAAAATGCGCGATGAAAAGAAACGCGCCGCCAAAGAAAATTCACCCGAATCCAATATCGGAGATACGAGTCAGAACCGGGAGCGGTAGCGACCGGCTTGACAATGATGAGCCGGGTCGCTGCCGCTTCCGGTTCTGACATTTTCCTCTAATTCAAAAACTTAAAATTTTTCGGCACAAATTCGATTGAGACAATCTCGCCCGCCGATTTCGTTTTCGCGTTCGCCGCCGGACGATAATTGATAACGGCGAACATTTCATTCTTGAGCGTTCCGCAGCCGAATTCGCCGCCCGCCGAACCGCCGTCGAACGACATCAAAAACAGCGAATCGAAGTTTTCCGAATGAAACTTTATCGCGCCGCCGTCAACTTTTACCGAGTATTCGATTCCCTTTCCGCATTCGATTTTCGTCAGATAACCGAGAATTCTTTTTTCGTCCGTTTTCGGTTTTCGGAGCGTTTGATTAATACCTTCGAGCATCGCCTGTTCGTTGAGCCGCGCGAGTTCTTCTTCGGTCAAAGGTTTGTCCGTCGTGTGCATCTGCGGCGGTCGGTTATTGTAATTTTTGACGCTTTCGAGCTGCGCTTCGTAAGAATTGATTTGCCCGACCGTATTTTTAGCATAGACGCGCAGATATTCGTCCGCCGCCGTTTCAAAAACCTTCTGCGCGATTTGTCTGGCTTTGGTGAAATCTTCTTTTCGCAGATAAATTTCGGCGGCGCGAATCTGATACCATTGATTGCCGGGCGCGGCTTTAACCGCTTTGTCGAGATATTCAATCGCTTCATCCAAATTTTCGCCGCGAATATAACTGATAAAGGCGTAGAGATTATAATTTTCGGGAAAATTCGGATTCAACGCGATTGATTTTTTCAGCGATTCGCGCATTTTCGCCGCCTGCTCGCCGCTGTAATTCGACACAAAACCGAATTCGGTCATTCCTTCGCGGCTCAGAACGAGCGCGTATTGATAATGGGTCAGATAATTTTTGTCGTCCAAACCAACCGCTTTTTCCAGATATTTCTTCGCATCGGCGAAGTTTTTCTGTTTGGATTTAATCAAACCGAGTGCCGTATTCGCCAACACCGAAGCGGCATCGAGCGTCAGGGCGGTTTGCAAATGCGCTTCGGCTTCGGTCAAACGATTCGTATGAAAAAGCAAATCGCCGAGCGTCGCTTTCGCGTCCGATTCGGTCATCGGCGCGATTTTCATATCGGCATCGAAGGTTAATTTATTTTTGAATTTCGCAATCTGAACGCGAAACGTGCGCTGTTCGACGTATTTTTTCAAATCCTTTTCCATCGTCGCGTAATCGGTTTGAAACGCTTCGCCGAAAGCTGTCTTCGGCTGCTTGCCGGACATTACAAGATTCAAAAACTTCCCCAACTGCGGATTTCTTGCGCCGTTGTCGCTTTGTATCAAATAATGCATCAACGCCCACGCCTGCGCGTAAAAAAGTCCTACGCCGTCGCTTCCCTGCTGATGCAGCGAATAATTATCAATGTTGAAAAACGTCTCGAACGGAATCAGTTTATTCTGCTGCAACAGAAGCAGATTATTCTGATCAAGCCCGCCCAGAGTTACTTTATCGTCGTTTTCAATCGTAAATTGCTCGTAATACTCGGCGATTCCCTCGTTGAACCACGCCGGAATGTTCGAGCGTCCCAAATCGCTGTCAACGAGAAAATGAACGTATTCGTGAAAAATTATTTGATACGTGTCGGCGCGTGCGCCCTCGGTTGAGAGCGCGATGTAATTGACGTCTTCGCCGCTTTGAAAATAACCGGCAATCCAATCGCTCGGTTTGCCTTTCGCGTCAACCGGCTTGTAATCTCTGAAAGATTTGTCGCTTTTGAAAACGATGACGTTCGTCGGAATCGCCGAATTATATTTAACTCTGGGGAAAATCTGGCGAAACGCCTCGCGGAATTGTTCGAGTTTCGTCGCCACGCCACGAATCTCTTTTTCGCTCGCGTTGCCGTAAAGCTGAAAATTTTTCGATTGGATTTTCAGCCATTCATCTTTAGCGAAAACCGCCGTCTGCGCGAAACACAGAATGAGCAAAACCAGAGCCGTCGCCGAAAATAATTTGTGCAACTTCATAAAACCTCAAATTTATTTTTTGGAATCGTGTAAATTTTTGCGCCGGTAAGAGATTTAAGACGCGGAATGTCTTTCTTTACGTTGCCCGCCGCATAAGTTAAACTTCTCTTGCGCTGAATTTCAGATTTACCTGAACATTAAAAAATTTTCGACACTTAATCAAGCAAAATGACACATTCCAACATTTTAGACAAAGCGAAAACCGCGCTCGTTGTCGTTGATTTACAGGAAGCGTTTCGTTCGCCGATCAACGATTTTGCCCAAATCGTTTCGCGCACCTCGCTCGTCGTGCGCGGCTTTCAAATTTTAGGTTTGCCAGTTATCGTTACCGAACAATATCCGAAAGGTTTGGGCAGAACGGCGGAAGAAATTCTTTTTTCGCTGCCGCCCGAATTTGAATTCGTCGAAAAAACCGCGTTTAGCTCGTGCGGCGCAAGCGCGTTTATGGAGAAATTACGGGCAACCGGCGCGAGCCAAATCGTTCTTTGCGGATTGGAGGCGCACGTTTGCATCAATCAAACCGCGCACGATTTATTAAACGAAAATTACGCGGTTCACCTTTTGCACGATTGCGTCAGTTCGCGTTTTACGCCCGACAAAGAAATCGCGCTTCGCAAAATGCAGGCGAGCGGCGTTGTCCCGTCGTCAGTCGAGATGGCTTTGTTTGAATTGATGAAAGACGCGAAACACGAACAGTTTAAGGCGATTCAGGAACTGATTAAATAAACAGTCCGACCGAAACCTTAAAAAATGCCGCTAATTTCTTCGCCTGCGCTTTGCTGATCGAACGCTTGCCGTTGACGACTTCCGAAGCGATTCCGCTGGAGCCGAAAATATGGAGCAAGTCGCTCTGTTTCAAATCATTTTCCCGTATCAAAAACTCAAGCATTTTATGCGGCGGCGCGTCTTCAATCGGATAAACTTTATCTTCGTAAATTTCAATCAAATCAGAGAGCAAATCGAGCAATTTTTCTTCTTCGGGCAAAATGTTGTCGCCTTTTTTCAATAATTCGCCGACGATGTTTTCAACGCGCCGACATTCTTCTTCAGTTTCGATGACCGTTGGCAAAACGTCCGCCAACAAACTTCCGTAAATTTTCTTATCAAACATAAATCCTCATTAACAATCGCTTTTCCACTTATCCTTATCATAATCGGAATGACTCAAAACAAATCGCACAAAGACCTTTTTTCTTTGATAGCGAACTTTAGCAATCAGCCTGTAATTGTTGCCTCCAACATCGAAAATCACACAATCTCGAAAAACGTCGGCGTGTCTGAATGTCGCTCGTATATCGGCAAAGTTTTCCCAATCGGCTTTTCTGACCGAACGATACCAATCTTCTAAAGGCTGTTCGGCAAACGCTTCGTTTTTCCAAAATTCCCGCAACGCTCTTTTGCTGATAATTCGCATCAAGTTTTATATTCTCATTCTGAGAGATTTATGTCAAAAATTTTCGTCTTTGACGCTTTACGATTAAAAATTTACCATTAAACTTTCACCAAATAATTATGGAAATTCTATCTTCTCTAAATGCGCCGCAACGTGCCGCCGTCGAACAAACCGAAGGCGCGTTGCTCGTTTTGGCGGGCGCGGGTTCAGGCAAAACGCGCGTCATTACATTGCGAATCGCTTATTTAATCGCCGAAAAAGGTGTGCCGCCGTATAACATTTTAGCCGTTACGTTCACCAACAAAGCCGCCGGGGAAATGCGCGAGCGCGTCAACGGATTTTTGGAAGGTCAGAAATTGCAGTCCGCGCCGCTGATTTCGACTTTTCACTCGCTCTGCGTCCGCATTCTGCGGCAAGACATCGAACATTTACAGGAAGGCTACAATAAATCTTTCACGATTTACGACACGAGCGATTCGCAGAAGGTTATCAAGGCATGTGTCAAAGACATCGGAATGGACGACAAGCAGTTGTCGGCTCGTGCCGTTCAAAGTGCGATTTCGGCATCGAAAAATCGCGGCGAAGATTTTGAAATGTATGCGTCGAGCGTCGAATACACCGACGAACGCAAGGCGGCAATCGCCCGCGTTTTCAAAATGTATGAGGAACGCCTAAACAACGCCAACGCGCTCGACTTTGACGATTTGCTGATAAAAACCGTTAAACTTTTGCGAATTTCGACGGAAGTCCGCGAAAAATATAACAACAAATTTAAATATATTCTGGTTGACGAATATCAGGACACGAACGCTTTGCAGTTCGCTTTGATAAATTATTTGACCGAAAAACAGCAGAATATCTGCGTCGTTGGCGATGACGCGCAATCCATATACTCGTTCCGAGGCGCAGACATCGCAAATATTTTATCGTTTGAAAAACATTATCCGAACGCGAAAGTGATTATGCTCGAACAGAATTATCGTTCGACGCAGACGATTCTCGATGTCGCCGACGCGATTATCAGCAACAACGAAGGGCGCAAAGAGAAAAAACTCTGGACGGACAAAGTTGACGGCGAAAAGATTTATTATTATCAGGCGATGGACGCAGACAATGAAGGGCGTTTCGTCGCGTCGAAAATCATTGATTACCGGCGCAACAGTCCGAAGGACAAAATGGCGATTCTTTACCGGACGAACGCGCAGTCGCGTGTTTTTGAAGAAGCCCTGCGCCGTCAGCGAATCGAATACAATATCGTCGGCGGATTTTCATTTTACGAACGCGCCGAAGTCAAAGATGTCATTGCATATTTGAAAATGGCTTTGAATCCGTTCGACGACATCGCCTTTCAGCGCGTCGTCAACACGCCGACGCGCGGGCTTGGCAAAACTTCGCTCGACGAATTAGCGTTTCGCGCCAAAGATTTCGGCTCGTCGTTATGGGAAACTTTGGCGATTATCACGGATGAAAAATATGAACAGCCGCGCAATTTAACGCCGCGAGCATTGGAAGCATTACGCGGTTTCAAGAAAATAATCGAAAAACTTTCCAAACAAGTCAGCGAAGCGGCGCAGACTGACAAAGCGGTTTCGGAAGTCGTTATCGCGGCGATTGAGGAGACGGGTTATTCAAAAATGCTGCGCGAAGAAAACTCCGAAGAATCCGAATCGCGGCTCGAAAACTTGCAGGAATTAGTCAACGCGGCGATTGATTATGATAAACAGGAAGCCGACGGACTGCGGGATTTTATTGACCATTCCGCGCTTTCGTCCGACACTGACAAATATGACCGCAACGCCGCCGTAACGATGATGACGGTTCACGCGGCGAAAGGTTTGGAGTTTCCAATTGTCTTTCTCGTCGGTTTGGAAGACGGAATTTTCCCGCATTCGCGTTCGATAAATGACGCGAAGCAACTTGAAGAAGAACGGCGTTTGGCGTATGTCGCCATCACTCGCGCCGAAAGAATTTTATACGTTACACACGCGATGCGCCGCCGCGTCTATGGCGAAGAAATGGCGGCTGAACCGTCGCAATTTTTGAACGAAATGCCGCTCGATATGATTCGTGATTTGTCGCGCGGCACGTCGTGGCTGTCCTTCAGAAAAAATTCTGCCGTCAACTCCAACAAATACGCGGTCAAGGCGTTAAAAGGTGAAGCCCAACCGGAGAGAGAAAAACCGAAAGCGACTTACACCGGAAAAACTTACAACAGTTCGGACGCAATTGCCGAGTTTTTCAAAACGAAAAAAGTCGAGAGTCGAGAGTCGAGAATCGAGAACCAACCCGACGCGCCGAAACCGCTTTCGGGACTTGAAAAACTGAAAGCCGCCGGTTCAGACCAATCCAAAATCCAAAATCCAAAATCCAAAATCGCCGCCGGTTTTGTCGCCGGTTCGCACGTGCGCCACGCCAAATACGGCAAAGGCTTAATTTTGCGGCGCGAAGGAACGGGCGACAACGTGAAATTGACGGTTAGTTTTCCCGGCTTCGGACAAAAGAATTTGATTGAAAAG
>JAJAYR010000200.1 GCA_026786155.1 Pyrinomonadaceae bacterium | reverse complement strand
AATCACACGACTCTGACGAATCAATTTGACGCGCTGAAATACGCCGCCGAAATCTCATTCGAGTTTAACCGAGTTGATTCGGCAATCGCGTTTCGACGGCGGTTGCTCGAAGCTAATCCGAACGATTCAATCAATAAAATTGGACTCGCCAAATTGCTCGCCGCGCAAGGCGAAAGCGTTGAAGTCGAAAATCTTTTGACGCAAATTATCAGCGACCGCAACGCTTTGCGGTCGGCGCGTTGGCAGGCGCGTTCAATTTTGAACGCGGCAATGTCGAACGTCGCTTTCGATTCGTTTTCGCAGTTTTACAACGGAATTTCCGCCGTCAAAAATTCGCCGAATGAAGCGGCAAAACAGTTTTTTATCAACTCTTTAATCGCCGACAAAGACGCGCCGAATTCCGCCCGGCAGGAATTGATTAAACTTTACGCTTCATCAAATCAACCGCTCGCCGCGCTGAAATTCGCCGAAACGGACAGAACCGTGAAATCTGACGAATTGCTGCAAACGCTTTCCGAAGCGGCGGAGAAAATCGGCGATTTTCAAAAAGCCATCGAATTTGAACGGGCGAAATTCAGCGAAAAAGCAGAGCGTATCTTCAATCTGCAAAAACTTGACGAAGAGAAAAACCGCCGCGCCACCGATTTTACGGTTGACGCGGAAAATACGAAAAAATTATGAAACTGAAAATTTTCATTGCGCTTTTGCTGGTTTCGCCACTAGCTTTCATCGCATTTTCGCAAATGAAATCAAAAGCATTTACGCCCGCCGAAGATTTCCCGCGCGAGGCTTTGATTTACGTTCAAATCGCCGATTTGCCCGCGTTTATCAAACTCTGGAACGAATCGAAATTGAATGAAAAATACGGGCAAAGCGAAAATTTCGCCGACTTTAAAAACAACCATCTCGGCTTAAAACTCGCCAGCCGCTGGCAGGAATTTAACGCGGCGACGGGTTTTCCGATTGATTTGGAAACGGTGGCGAAATTGGCGGATAACCAGGCGGCGATTGCCGTTTATGACATCGGCAAACTCGAATTCGTTTTCGTCGCGCCCGTTTCCGAAGAGATTTTCACGGTGACCAAGTTCGTGCAGAATCAGGATAAATTTTCGGCGGAAACGCTCGGCGACGGCACGACGATTTACCGCGCGACGGTTGAAGCCGACCGCGGGCGACAGCGACAGGATTTGATTTTTACGAACGTCAAAGGTCGTTTTATCTTGGCGACGAGCGAAAAACTTCTGATGCGGACTTTAAATAATATCAACGGCAAAGCGGGAAAAAATCGTTTGATTGACGAGCCTTCTTTTAAAATTTTAAGCGAGAAAACCACGCCGCACACGGCGACCGTTTGGGTCAATCAAACCGCGCTCAACGACGATTATTACTTCAAGCGATACTGGCTGATGTCAGATTTGAAGGAACTACAAAACATTCGCGCCGGAATTTTTGATTTTGAGATGCAGACCGGCAAGTTGATTGAAAATCGCCGATTTTTGTTGAACGAACCTGTCAACGCCGCGCCGATTTCAAACGCGCGGGCAAGCGAAATTCTCGCGTTTTTGCCGGAAAACATTCCGTTTTACCGGCTGCAAAAAGCGAATTCAAAAACGATTGACGAAGCACTTGAACAAACGATTTTTGACCGCCGAATTGAAAATACTGCCGTTGGGAAAAACCCTCATTTTTCCTCTTATGAAGATTATTCGAGCGGCGATTATGAAAGTTTGGGCGAGAAATTTGACGAAACGGTTGACGATGTTGAAGATGATGAAGCGATGAAAAAACAAACGACGGATGTGGATTTTTCGTCGCCGTTTCAATCTGCTGACCCGCAAGCCGTTTTGACTTTCACCGCGCCGCAAGTTTTGCCCGCGCCGCGATTCGTCGAATTTCGCCGCGTCGCGATTTTTAATTTAGCCGCGCCGACAAATTTTAATCGAGCCGCGTTTGAGTCGGCGATGGCGGGAAATCTCGCCGCGCAAATTTTAATCGCTTCGCCGAACATCAAATTAAACTGGGAAACGAAAAGCGCAAACGATGCGATTTGGCGCGAACTGAATCTGCCGATGCTCGGTCGAACGGTCGGTTACGCGGTGCGCGGCGACGCCATAATTTTGACCAGCAATACCGATTTCCTGCGCGAAATTTTGACAAACGCGAAAGCAAAATCAATCGAGACGGCGGACAAACCTTTCAGCGAATTGACGGTTGTCAATTTCAACCAAAGGGAAAACGCCTTCGACCGTGTTTTTAATGAACTCAATAAAAAGAAAGCGGCAAATGATTTTTTTACTGGCAGCATTTCAAGTTTGCTCGATTCGATTTCCGAAGTAGAAAGTATTCAAATCAAAAAAAGTTATTCGCAAAATAACTTTGAAGAAGAGTTGATTTTCTTTTTCGATGAGTAGAACAGTCAGTCAGAATTATTTGCGGCAGCAGGTGAATCACTTACGAATTACGAACTCACCTGACGCAGGATTTTCGGGCTTTGCCCGCCGATGTGCGGAAAGACTGTGCCTTTCCGCGCACTTTTCTCTGATTTTGTGAGGCTGCGCCTCACCGTTTGCCGCCAAAAGCGAGGCGCAGCCTCTTTATTTTTGGCAAACCCGCGCGGAAAGGCACAGTCTTTCCGCACATCAGGCAGCACCGCCGCAAGATTTGGCGTTCCGCGTCAGGTGAGTTAAGCAGGTGAGCAAAAGTTGTGCGATATTTTCCGCCGTGTTCAGAGTCCACGCAGAGAGCGTGTTGCCGCCGCGCTTCGCGGGCGGAGCAAAGGGCGTTCCGCGTTTGGACTCTGAACTTTTCAAAATACCTCGAAACTTTTGCTCACCTGCATACAAATAACGAATTTCAAATTACGAATGATGAATTGCCGTCAATTCAAAATTTATTCGTAATTTGAAATTTGAAATTCGTCATTGCATTACTGCGCCGCGAATTTATAAACTATCACGCCGCTGACTTTAACCGGTTGATTGCTCAACAAAGTCGGGTTGAATTTACTGGCGCGAGCCGCGTTTTCCGCCGCCTGCCGCAACAGCGGATGACCGCCGACGGCGTTTGCCGCGATGACGTTGCCTTTTTCGTCAATCGTTACCTGCACGTTGACCGTGCCGGCGGCGTGAACCGCTCTGGCAGTCGGCGGATACGGCGGTTTGACCAGATTTATCGCTTTGCCGTTGATCACGCCCAAAGAAATTCTTCGGTCAGACGGTATTTTTACTGTTTCTTTTTTAACAAAGGGCGGCGGCGGCGGCGGCACTTTTACGGAAACCGCGTCAACTTTGCCGTCTGAAGTTCCGCCGGTGTCTCCGACACCTTTAGCGTTCGGGTCAACTGCTCCTTTGTAATTATAATCGGCGGCATTCGCAGCGGTAGTGTTATCGCGCCCTAACACGGTTAAATTATTCGGATTGCGCGGCGGCACGTTCGATTTTTCAACGCTGACTTTATTCGGCGTTTCCTTCGGCGACTCGCTGACAGCCTGAATAATTTTCGTCCGCACGTCGGCGTTCGGCGCGGCTTTCAACTCTTTTTTCGGCTCTTTTTCGGGCGGCGGCGGTTCATCTTTCGTAACCGAAAGCGGCGCGATGAGCGTCGAAATTTCCAAATCGTTCGCGCCGATTCCAAAATCTTTGGCGAACAAACTCCATAAAATCCCGCTGGAAAACAGCGCACAGACGACGAAAAACGTGGACAGCAGAAAACTGCCGCGCCGCGCATTTTCTTTGGTATGACTATTTGATTCGACTAATTGGTCTAACATAATTTTTTTCTCCTTCGTGCCGATGCCAACCGGATGCGGAAAAATTGTCGTAGGTTTAGACACCGCTATTTCTTTTTTGTTCCGCGAAAATTATAAAAAGTTTTTTCTTTGATAATTGTTTAGATTTTTCAGTTATATTTGAGAGAAACTGATTTTAGAAGTTGCCCAGTTGAAATAAATCGAACGATGGACGCGGCATTTTTACCGAATAAACGGCGAATAGCTGATAGTTAATAACGCCGCCGCCCAGCCATTCGCTATTAACTATCAGCTATTCGCTGTTCGGCAAAGAAAATAATTCGCTGACCGTCGGCATTTCTTTTATCCTTTTTTGTTCAACGGCGTAATTCAGATGATTTGATAAATGTCCGAACACATATTTAAAAACATAAAAACGGCGTGCATTTTTATAATTATTTGCGCGTTTTTTGTGGCGGCTTGCCGCAGTCCGCAAAAAACCGGGATGCGAAAACTCGCGCCGCGCGAAACGCTCGTTTATCTCGAAACGAACGATGTCGGCGAGATGCTCGAATCGTTAACCGCAAGTCCGGCTTTTCAGACGCTCGCCAAAGATAAACAAGAATTTTCCGCGCTCAAAAATATACAAATCGCGGTCGCCGTAACGGGATTTGAAACGTCCGAAGAAAATTCCGTTTTGAATTTGAAACCGCGCTTCGTCGCCATTGCCGAAACGCACGCTTGGAATTGGCAAACCGTTTCGCTCGTTGAAAATCAGATTGATAATTTCGTCAGAAAAAATTACGGCGATTCGGCAAAACTCGAAACGGTTGATAAAAACGACGGTAAATTTTTCACCTGGACGGCAAACGACAATCGGCGGGTTTTCGCGTTGGCGCAGAACAGTTTGATTTATTTCGGCAACGACGCTAGTGCCATCGAAAAATGTCTGGCGGTGAAAAAAGGCGAAGCCGAGAGTTTGGCGCAGAACGAATCTTTTACTCGCGTCGCCGCAGAAAATAATTTGGCTTCCGGCTATGTTTCGACCGATGGCGTTAGGCAAATCGCTAATCTGGCGGGCGTTTCGGTCGCCGTTAATGCGTCGGAAGAAATTGACGAAAGAAGTTTTATCGCGCGAATCGTGCCGCAGATTTTGCAGAACACGACGAGAGAAATCGTCTGGACGGCGAACCGTGTCGAACGCGGAATCGAAGATAAATTTTCCGTCAATCTGATGGATGAAACCGCTTTCGTATTGAAGAAAACTTTGAATTCAAAGACTGATTCGCTGACTAATTTCGCCGATTTTCTGCCGTCCGATACTTTTGCCGCGACTTTTTATAATCTAAAAAATCCTTTAATCAGTTGGCGCGGTTCGCTCGCTTTGACGGCGAAAAATACCGATGCGTTGAGCGGGAAAATTTTAATCGAGTTTTCGGACAAACTGCTCGAACCTTACGGCATCGCGGACGCAGAGACTTTTTTAGGCGCGGTTGATGCGCCGATTATCACCGCGCAGTTTGACGCGGACGGCGAGAAAAGCGTTTCAATCGCGGCGGTTAAAGATTTAGGAAAACTGAAAGCTGCAATCTCGAAGGAAATAGATTTTGAGTCGCCGCCGGAAAAGCGTTCGGGCGCGGAAGTCTGGTTTTCGGCAAATAGAGGTTTGGCGGCGGCTTTCATCGAAATCAAATTGATTTTGGGCGACGGCGAAAGCGTTTTGAAATGTTTGCAAGCCAAAGTGCGCGGGCAAAGTTTGGCAAAAAATTCGGCGTTTCAAGCGTTTGCCGAAAGCCGAGCCGTCGCTGCAACTTTCGGCAAAGACGCTGATTCGGCGGAGAAAATCGCCGCTGTTTTGGCGAATGCGAAAGACGAACATCGAAAATTGGCGACGTTCTACACGACTGAAACGCGCCTGACTGAAAGCGGTTTCGAGCGCGTAACCGTTTCCGATTTCGGTTTAATCGGAACGATTTTGGAAAACTTAAATTAGCTTTTACTTCTGCTGTTTGCCTTTTTACTTTTGGCTTTCAGCCGTCGCGCGTTTTGTTCAATCCAATTTTCCGCCTGTTCAAAACGGGCGAATTTTTTTTCGTGGCGGCGAAATTGCGGCGTGTGGTTGTAGCGTCTGCCGTCGCGGTGAATCGTCGGGTGAAAAATGTGGAGCATTTCGTGAAAGACAACGAATTCGACGACGTAAAGCGGAACTTTTCCGTCGTCCAGCGATTTGCTGATGACAATCGTTTCGTGCGTCGCGTCGTGATGTCCTAGAATTCGGTAAGTTTGCCGCGCCGACCAGGTTAAAGTCGGTTTCGGAATCGAGTTTTTGAAATAAATCGAGTTAATTCGCGCAAAGATTTCTTCCAGATTGTAAATTTCACCGGCGGCGGACGAAATGATTTTTCGCCCTTTCGTTCGTTTGCTTTCCTTCGCCTTTTCCTGAATTT
>JAJAYR010000199.1 GCA_026786155.1 Pyrinomonadaceae bacterium | reverse complement strand
TTCTTGAGATGTTCGACGACCTTCAGCGTGTTGCAGCCGATTGAGCCGGTCGAGCCTAAAACTGAAATTGACTTCATAAAATACGCCCGCCACAGATTACCACAAATCGCGCCTTTTATTGATTACGACACGCCGATTTACCCAAAACGCTTTAATGCCAATCTTGCCGCTAACGCAGATGTTTCGCCAGCAGCGCGATTTGCCCGACGTGATACGCCGTGTGCGCGAGCGAGCGATTGATTGCTTTGACAACTGTAAAATCTTCGCCGCGAATCGTTATCGTTTTCCCTAAATCTTTCGTCGTCAAAGATTCGAGCGAATCGAAAAGAACCTGAAAGCCGTTTTCCCAAATTTGCAAAATACTTTCGTGCGAATCGGTTTCCGCGACAAATTCCGCATCCCGATTTCGGTCTGCCTTCTCGCCGTCGGTCGTCAGAAAATCAGTCCAGCGCGAATGTAAATTCCCGCCGACGTGCTTGCCAATCGCCGCGATAGAATTTGATTCCGCGTCAATCGCCCGAAAAAATTCCTCGTCCGAAACCTGTTCAATCGCCCGTTCCGCGAGTTTTTTATAACTGCGAAACGAAGCGATTGTTTCATCGAGCAGGTTTTGTAAAATTTGTTCGCTCATTTCTTAAAATCTCTGTAATAATCGTTGATATAATCCTTCATCCAAAACTGCCACCAGCCGAATTTGAACTTTTTCGCCTCGTCAATCGCCTCTTTCGCTGTAACATTGTCGTGCGAAATGCGATAAACGGCGACGACCGTTCCCGTTCGGTCCGCGCCGCGCTGACAATGCACGAAAACCGGCTGATTTTCCGCCGCGTCAATTTGCTTGATGATATTTTCGATGTCTGAAGTTTTCGGCTTGAACCAATTGCTTAAATTAACGGCGATAAAATTGATATGCGCGTTCTGCGCCCAAAGTTTTTCCTTTTGCGCGTTTTCGTCTGCGCCGCGCAAATCAATAATCGTTTTCACGCCCATTTTTGCTAATTTCTTCACGCCCGCTTCGGTCGGCTGTGCGCCGCGATAAAAATTTGCGCCGACCTGCGAAAAATTCGGCAAATCTTTACTTTCAACCGCCTTTTGTGCGTAAGCGAAATTGGCGCAAGCGATAATAAATAAAAGCGAAAAATATCTGATTGACGATTTCATATTTTTATTTTCTCTGATACTTTATTTCGTGCCGCTGTTTCCTGTTTGCCCGTCCGCCTATTTTTGAACGCGAATTTATCTCGGCGGAATTAGTTGAAGACTGGGCGTAATTAAATGCAGCCGGTGCGTAATTAAACAGCTTTATTTTCCGCAACTCGGTTAAAACAAACTTCTTTTCGAGGGCGTTCTTGGCGTAACCCTTGGCGTTCTCTGCGTTCCCAAAAACTTAGTATCGCCAAGGTCGCCACGGATTACGCCAAGGTCGCCAAGAATTTTCAACAATATGAATTATGCACCGGCTAAATTAGTTTCGCCCGAAACGCCGACGACTATTCAGCCGGAAGACTGACCCGAACCATTTCAAGTCCTTGGTCGGCATCAATGCGATACTCTTCAGCGGCGGGTAAAACAAAACTGCCTCTCGCTTTCAAATAATAAATTTCGCCTTCGCCGCCGTGCAGACGCAGATTGCCTTTGAGAATAAAAAAGAATAAAAACTCGCCTGAATGTTTGATGGAAAAATTTGAGTTTGAAGACGCTCGAAAGGTTCTGACATCAGCCAGTCCGCCGGTCGCTTCGGAAATTCCGGTGGCGCAGTCTTCAAATCCTTCGATGTGCGATTCGTTCCAAACAGCTCGGTCGGCGATGTGATGAACAAAACGCTGATTGCCGTAAAATTTTTCGGGCGCGACGGTTTTGTTCGGAAGCGGCGTTTGATAATCGGCGAAAGTTTCGTGAATCGCCGGACAGCCGATTTCCAAAACTTCAAACTTTTGGGAAGATTCCAAAACCCGATGCCTGATTTCCGGCGGCTGAAGAATGCAGTCGCCCGCATTCATCAAAAACGGTTCGCCCTGATTTTCATAGACGAGTTTTGCCCAACCCGCGATGCAGTAAATCATCTGAAACCGGACTTTGTGAAAATGAACGTAGTCGGGAACGTCGCCGTCGTCGGCGATGTAAATGTGCGAGGCGACGAATCTGCCGCCTAATCTGCCGGGAATCAAATCACGATACTGCATTCCGGCGCGTCCTGCGCCCCACGAATCTTCGCCTTCGAGCGTGGAAACAACCAATTCCCGCGTTCCATCGGGAATTTCGATTGCTGATTCCACTTCGGTTAAAATCACGCGAACGCCATCGGGCGAATTTATTTCAGCAGCCGATTCGCCGAAATCACCGACCAAACGTAAAGTCAAAGGCTGAATTTCTTCTGATTTCTCCAGCCGCAAAGTCGTTCCATAACCCGAAATCACCGCCGTCGAAGGCGCGTCCGCCGGAAAAATCATCTCGACGCGAAAGCCGAGCCGTCCGGTGAAAAATTCGAGCGAACGATTAAAATCGGCGCACGGCAAAACAATTTGGGCTGATTGGATTTGGTCTTTCATAGTAAGCACTTCAACAAAAATAAAATTGACTAAAAGCGTTTAGAGTCCACGCTTCAGCGTGTCCTTCCGCCGCGCTTCGCGGGCGGAGCAAACTAAAGTTTGGACTCTCAACGCTTGCCGATAATCTAATTTATTTATCCGAATAACGAAATGTTTTTCCAAAAATGTCTTATCTGAATAACAGACGAATTTGACATCTGATTTTTGGGAATAATGTGCGAAAAAAAATAAAGGAGATTAAAACAGATGCCTAAAATCATTACTGCTCGTCAGGGTGATTGCTTTATTAACATCTGCAAACAGGCAGGTTTTTTTTGGGAGACGGTTTGGGATCACCCGGAAAATCAGCAACTGCGGCAAGAACGTAAAAAGTTAAATATTCTAAAAAAGGGAGACCGAATTTACATACCTGATCTGGAATTAAAAGAGGTTCCGGCGCAAACCGAACAGAGGCACACTTTTGTTGTCAGAAACCTCTCGGTAAATTTCACGCTCACCTTATTGAATTTGGGACAGCCACGGGCGAACGAGGATTATATTTTGAAAATTAGCGGATTTACTCATTGCAGCGGACAAACCGACGAAACCGGAACGCTGACCGCGATGATTCCTCCTAAAGCACGCTACGGACTTCTTTTATTAGGTGAAAAGCGTGAGGAAATTACAATCAATTTCGGATATGTTGACCCGATTGAGGAAGTCAGCGGCGTGCAGACCCGACTGCAAAATCTAGGGTTTTACGAAGGCGAGATTAAAGATGAACTCAGCCCGGAAACTGTCGCCGCCATCGCCGAATTTCAGCGTTCGGTCGAACTGTCCGGCGAAGGCGATCTGAATGAGGAAACGCGGCAGAAACTAGTTGAGGCGCACGGGAGTTAAATATGGCAGAACCAGTCAAAAAGAAACCTATCTTAGTCATCGGCGTTCGGTATCGGGAGCGCAAAAAAAATCCGCCTTCCGGTTTGAAGTGGCTAAAGACTGAAGCCGGCGATACTTTGGAAAACATTGCCTACGAGTATGGATTGCGGGAAATTGATCTGGCTTTGATGAACTGGCACGCGGACAAAACCGATGAAATCAACTGGTATCTTTATGAGTTTCTCGGCTGGCGCACTTCCGGGGGGAAATTCTACGTTTTTTCGCCGGTGAAGGATCAGAATAAAGGATGGATACTGGTTCCCAATTTGCCCGCCGCGATTAAAAAAGGTC
>JAJAYR010000198.1 GCA_026786155.1 Pyrinomonadaceae bacterium | reverse complement strand
TGTGCAGGGCGGGAATTTTCGTGCTGATAATCGGATAATTCTCCGCCGTCGCGTTGATTTCGAGCCAGCCCATATATTCTTCGGGAATGGACATATCGGAAAAAATCGCTTCGACCGGACATTCCGGCAGACAAGCGTCGCAGTCAATACAAGTATCGGGATTAATTAAAAGTCTATCGGGCAGTTCGTGAAACGCTTCGACCGGACAAACCGCCGCGCAGTCGGTATATTTACATTCGATGCACGGCTCGGCTACGATATACGTCATTTTCTAAAAATTCTCCTTACTGTTTCCTAAAAATCAAATAATAATTCTGTTACCAAAAAGCATAACTTGTCAAAGCGGGTTAGACAAGTGTAAAAATTAGTAATAAATAGTCCTTTGTCCTTTGTCCTTTGTCCTTTGCTTTGGTTATATTTCAAGAAGCGGATAACCACCAATAAAGGACGAAGGACAAAAGACGAAGGACAAAATAAAATGAAAAATTTAAGAGCAGAACGCGAATTATCGCTGGATTTTTTGCGCGTAACCGAAGCCGCCGCCATTGAGTCGGCGAAAACGATGGGACAGGGCGACCGCAAATACTCCGACCACGTGGCGGTCGAAGCAATGCGCGAAGTGATGGACAGCGTGCCGATGCGCGGTAGAATCGTCATCGGCGAGGGCGAGCGCGACGAAGCACCAATGCTGTATATCGGCGAAGAACTCGGCGGCAAGAATTATCCGGCGGACGTGCGCGAAACTTTCCCCGAAATTGACATCGCCGTTGACCCGCTCGAAGGCACGAATCTGTGCGCTCTCGGCGCGAACAACGCGATTGCCGTGCTTGCGGCGGCGGAACGCGGCGGACTTTTAAATGCGCCGGATATTTATATGGACAAAATCGTCGTCGGTCCGAGTTGTCGCGGCGCGATTGACATCGAAGCTCCGGTCAAACAAAACCTGAAAGCCATCGCCCGCAGTTTGAACCGCGACATCCAAGATTTGACGATAATGTGTCTCGACCGTTCGCGCCACAAACAATTGATTCAGGAAGTGCGCGAAGCCGGGGCGCGGATTCGTTTAATTAGCGACGGTGATTTGTCAGCAGGAATTTCGGCGGCGGTCGCTGGAACGAACATTCACGCGCTGATGGGCATCGGCGGTGCGCCCGAAGGCGTGATCACGGCGGCGGCGATGCGCTGTCTGAACGGCGAAATTCAGGCGAAACTCGTCTTCGACCCCGAAAGATTGGGCGTTGATAAATCGAAAGTTCCGCCGAAGGAAGAAGTGATGGAACGACTGCAATCAATGGGCATCAGGGATGTTGATAAAATTTACGACACGAACGATTTAGCGCCGGGCAAACACATTATTTTCGCGGCGACGGGCGTCACCGACGGCTCATTATTACGCGGCGTGCGCTTTTTCGGTTCGGGCAAACGAACGCATTCCGTCGTGATGACGAGCGACACGAGAAACATCCGTTTTGTTGACACGGTTCACGTCGAAGGCGGTCCCGATGCGGTAATTAGATTTTAAGATTTGATAGCCACAAAAAGGCGCAAAAAAACGCAAAAAAGATTTTCAATTTTGTGAATTTTGTGCCTTTTCGTGGCTAGTTTCTTTATGCCGGATTCTATCGAAAACTACGTTCCGCAAAATCTCGCCGTCAAAATGCGGCGACAGGCATTGGTCGTGTGGGGCGTTTTCGGTTTGGTGATTTTCGCTTGGCTTTTTGCAATTGTGCTTGCGCCGATTGCCGAAACGAACGATTTGACGGGCGTTTCAAATCCGATTTACAGATTTTTCAGTTTCATCTGCCATCAAATTCCTGACCGTTCGTTTCACGTTCACGAACACGCTTTCGCGGTTTGTTCGCGGTGTTTCGGCGTTTATTTCGGATTGTTTTTCGGGTTTGTTATTTATCCGCTGCTGCGCCGCGTCGAAGAAACCGAGCCGTTTCCGCGTTTCTGGCTTTTTCTGGCGATGATTCCGATGGGCGTTGATTGGTCGCTGGGATTTTTTGATGTTTGGGCGAACACGCATTTTTCGAGATTTACGACCGGCGCGATTTTGGGAACGGTGTGTGGATTGTTTATCGTTCCCGCTTTAGTCGAGCTATTTCAGCTTTTGGCGAGTAAAAGACAAGGAAAAAAGCTGTCGGTCTGACAGCTTTTTTGCATCTAAATTGATATTTTTGATACTAATTTTTGATAATTTTCTCGGTAACACCGCGAAACGCTCGCCGCGTCCCTTGATAGTGAAGTCTATTATAGCCGCTTTTTTGACCGGCTGACAAGTTTTAAAGGAAATTTATTTTCGGCGGCGCGAAAAGCATAAACTTCTTAAAATAAATAATTTAACCGTTGACGGTAAATTTTCGCAGCGTTTGAAAATCGGTTTTGTAACATATTTTTAATTGACTAACCGCCGAAAGAAGCGCAGAATTTATCTTGTTACCAAACCAACCACAATAAACAAAATGAGTTTTAATCAGGAAAGCGCAGTCAAAAAAGCCAAAACCGATTTAGCCGAACGGTTGAGCGTGTCCGACGACGAAATCGAAACGGTTTCCGTCAGCGAAAAGGATTTTCCCGATATGTCGCTCGGCGCACCCGTCGCAGATGAAATGTCCGCGCAGATGATTTCGAGCGGCTGGCAGATAAATTTGCAAACGGGCGGCGAAGACTACGAATATCGCGCCGACAAATATCAGCTTCGCCTTTACGATTTTGACGGAACAAATTACGTCGTCGAATCGTGAAATAACCGTCCGACAAATGTAGGAGAAATTATGGAAGACAAAGAATTAAAGAAAAAACTGGCGAAGATACCGGACGTGGACAAAAACGGCGACCCGATTTATAAAATCGCCGATGTCGGCAAATCGGACAAGCAATCCGGCAAACAGTCGGCTGATAAACGAAAGTCTAAATAGTTTTTTTGTTTTAAGTTGAAAATCAAACGGCAACTTGACGCGCTCGAATGCGAATCGTCAGCCGTTGGCAGGAGTTTAATAGATGAATCGAAATAATTTTTGGATACATTTTTGTATCGCCGTCATCGTCGTGGCGTTCGCGGCGGTTTTAGGTCAGCTTCGGCTCTGGCAGTCAAAGCCGTTTTTCTCCAGAAACATTACGACGAAAGCAGTGCCGAAACCGATTGCGCCGAAGCGTTCGGTTGATGACCGTCAGCCGGAAGTGCTGGTCAAATTTCGCCCGAACGTCAGTTTGAGCGAAATCGAAAAAATCGCGGCGAAATATAACGACCGCGTGGAAGATAAAATCGAAATCGTCAAAGGTTTAGTGGCGATTGACGACCTCGACGGGCGAGGTATGGAAACGGTTGCCGCGCAGTATCGGCAAATGTCGGACATCGTTTTGTATGCCCAGCCGAATTATGAAATAAGTTTGGATGACCCGAACGGTTTTTCACCTTCCAACGCGCCTTTAACCGACAACACAGCAAACGCTAATCTGCCGAACGACCCGCTGTTTAATGAACAATGGGCGTTGAACAATGACGGAAAGAACGGCGGCAAAGCCAACGCCGACCTTCGCGCATTGCTGGCGTGGGAGAAAACCAAAGGAACTAAAGAAGTCGTCGTCGCCGTTTTGGACAGCGGAGTTAAATATACGCATCCCGATTTGGTTTCAAATATATGGGTTCGACCCGCTAATGTTCCGCAGTATAAAGACAACGAACTCGGAACTTTCAACGATTCGCACGGATTTAACGCCGCCGACAATCAAGGCGACCCGATGGACGAAAACGGACACGGAACGCATTGTTCGGGAATTATCGGCGCGGAGGGCGACAACAGCGAAGGCATCGCCGGAATCAACTGGAACGTCACGATTATGCCGCTCAAATTTATGGGACGCGGCGGTTTCGGCACGACCAAAGACGCGATTGAAGCCATCAATTACGCGATTGACCGCAAACGCAACGGCGTGAACGTCCGCGTGATAAACGCGAGTTGGGGTTCGACGGCGTATTCCAAAGCGTTGGAAGACGCGATTCGCGCGGCGGGCGAAGAAGGAATTTTATTCGTCGCGGCGGCGGGCAATAACGGCACGAGCAACGATAAAAGCCCGCATTACCCGTCAGATTACGATTTGCCGAACGTCATCAGCGTCGCGGCTTTAGACCGCAATGATAATCTGGCTTCGTTTTCAAATTTCGGCACGAAAACGGTTCACATCGCCGCGCCGGGCAGAGATATTCTTTCGACGTGGCTCAACGACGATTATCGTGAAGCGTCGGGAACTTCGATGGCAACGCCGTATGTCGCCGGTATCGCGGCTTTGATTTTGGCGAACGAGCCGAAACTTTCGGTTGAAAAGCTGCGCGAAAAAGTTTTGAAATCAGTTGATAAACTCGACGCGCTCGACGGCAAAGTCGAAAGCGGCGGACGCATCAACGCGGCGAAGGCTTTGGGCAATTAGAAATTCTTAAAATATCTCGATTATTGAGCCGTGAATTCGTTCGCGGCTTTTTTTGTTGTCAAAACTCAGGTCAAGTGCCATAATGCGCCTGTCGCTTATACCCAGAAATGAAAATAATCGGATTCCCGTAAAAGGCAAGCACAAAAATGTTTTTCGGCGTGTTTCAAAAACGATTTTTTAACCGGTATCCCCTATTGATTGTTTGGGTGGCACTTATTTTGTTTGCGTCTTCAATTTCAAAAGCGGAACGCCTGCCGATAAAAACCTACACCGTCGCCGATGGTTTGCTGCGTGACAGTGTAGCTAAAATCAAACAAGATTCACGCGGCTTTTTGTGGTTTTGCACGGCGGAAGGCATCTCGCGTTTTGACGGCGCGGCGATAACGAATTTCACCGTCGCCGACGGCTTGCCGAGTCGCTTTGTCGAAGATTTTCTGGAAACGAAAAACGGGACGATTTACATCGCCACCGGCAAAGGCTTGGCGCGGCTTAATCCGCACGGGCTGCGGACTTCAAAGGAAAATCCGCTGTTCACGACGTTTCTGCCCGATAATCCGCAGGCGGAAGGAATCTCGATTTTATTCGAGGACAAAAATAATCAAGTCTGGGTCGGGACAAACGACGGGCTTTATAAATTGAGTTCGGCGGGCGGGCAAATCCGGTTTGAGGTTGTGCCGTTAGGCAAGCCGCTCGACACGGGCGGAGCTATCGCCGAGCCTAGTCCGAACGCGCTTTCCATCAACGCGATTCTCGAAGACCGGCACGGGACACTCTGGATTGGCACTTTTGGCGGCGGCTTGTTTCGCCTCTCGCCAGACGGAATTGTCCGGCGTTTGACCAATGCCGGTGGGTTTGGCGACAACAAAATCACCGATTTGTTAGAAGGACGCGACGGGCAAATTTGGGTCAGTCTGCGAAGCGACGAATCGGGCGGCGTGTGCCTGCTCGACGCGGCGGCAGCCGAACAGTCAATCGAAAAATGCTACCGGACGAAAGACGGACTTCCGGCAAATTGGGTTCGGGATATGCTCGAAACGAGCGACGGTCAGTTGTGGCTGGCGACCGCTCGCGGTTTGTGCCGATGGCAAGTCGAAGCCGGTGCGCCCGTCTGCCAAACCTACACGGCGAAAAACGATTTGTGCGACGACGTTTTTGCCCTTGCCGAAGACAAGGATGGAAATCTGTGGACGGGTTCGCCCTGCGGCGCGAAAAAAATTGCCCGCTACGGCTTTACCACTTACGACGAGGCGGACGGGCTGGAACGGGCGGAGGTCAGTTCGATTTTTGCAGATTCGGCGGGCGATTTATTTGTCAGCAGCAATTATCAGGCGAGTGTCATCAGCCGTTTCGACGGCAGCAAATTTTCTCTCGTCAAACCGATTCTGCCGGGATATGTGGATTATCACGGCTGGGGCTGGCAGCAAACCGTTTGGCAAGACCGTCGGGGCGCGTGGTGGATTCCGACCGGATATGGACTTTTTCGCTCTCCCGACAATACGAGTTTTGAAAATCTCGCCCGTGCGCCGCTCGAAAAAATCAAAACCGGGGCGAAAGCTCTTGAGGTTTTCCGTCTCTTTGAAGATTCACGCGGCGACATCTGGATTTCAACAATCAACGCTGCCAGTGAACTTCTGCGTTGGGAACGGGCTAAAAATGTCTGGCACGATTATACTTCGCAAGTCGGGTTTTCATTCTCTCGCGTCGGCTCGGCTTTCGTCGAAGACCGAAACGGCAACGTCTGGATCGGCGCCAGCAGCGACCACCATGACAGCGCGTTAATTCGCTATCGCAACGGAGAATTTCGCGTTCTCCCCCAAGCCGCAGGCTCACCATCGGGCTGGATTCGGGATTTGTTTGTTGATTCGCGCGGGCGGCTCTGGATTGCCTCGACCAACAACGGTTTGTGGCGGCTCGACGACCCGAACGCCGACCAATTTGAATTTAAAAAATACACGCCCGCGAACGGCTTGACAAGCGTTTCCACCGCCAGCGTGACTGAAGACGAATTCGGCAGAATTTACGTCGGGACGTGGCGCGGCATTGACC
>JAJAYR010000197.1 GCA_026786155.1 Pyrinomonadaceae bacterium | reverse complement strand
GGTCGGCAATGGTGTTCGCGTCGAGTTTCGCCCCATTAACGCGCCCTTCTCGTATCGCTTCCTGCGCCATAATTCGATACGTCCAGGCGTTTTCGTCCATCACGGTTTCGCGCGATTTCTTTGACAAATCGGCGCGAATCGGCAGCGGCGCGAAACGCAATTCGGAGCATCCCGCGTCCGAGAAATTATTATTTACCGTCACGTCGAAAACGAGCGGATGCGCGCCGAAAGCGCGTTTGCCGTCGAATGTTCTCGTTTCGTGATTCGCGCCCTGATAAATTTCGGACGCGATTGCGTCATCTCTAAACTCAATTTCATAAACCCATTCAATATCGGTTGCGCGTCCCCAACGCGCCATCAGCGCGGCGGTTTGCGTGCCGCCGTCTTCGTTGCTGTAAACGGCAGTGTAGCGAATTTTGAAAGCGTTTTCGCCGTTCGGGAAAATCTCGTAATAAATCAAAAGCGGAATGTCGGAAAATTTATCAATCGTGTCCGGGCGGGCGTAAATAATCGGCGCGTATCGAAGCGCGGCAGAATCTTTCGCGTCAGGTTGCGTCTGCGCCGTCGCCGCTTTTGCCGACGACTTCAAATCCGCCGAAAAGAGTCGAACTTCCTTGGCGTTTTGCGCCGAACGCGCCGCGTTTAAAACTATCGAAAGCGTGTTTTCGCCTGCGGGAAGTTCGCCGAGCAAAACCGAGTAATCGAATTTTTCCGCGCCCGCAAAAAGTATGACATCTTGATTATATTTGCCATTGACAAATAACGTGAGAATCGCCGCTTCCGCGCCTTTCGTCTGCCACGACGCGCCTTTGACGCTCGCTTTTATCGTCAATTGATATTCCGCCGCCGAAGTCGTTTTTTCGGCTGAAATTTTTAGTTCTCTTAAAACCTTTCCCGTCGTTTCAATCGTCGGCTCGATCTCGCATTGGGCGAAGGCTTTGAGTGACAGAAAAACAATTAACACGATTATCGAAAATAAATTTTTCATCGTTTGGATTGAATGTAAATCGGATTGGTAAAGGCGAGCATCGCGCCCGTTTCGCTTCGCACTTCGAGGCGAAAATAAGAATTTTTTTGAACGTCGAAATTTTTAGCAAAAGCGGAGTGAACATTTTCGACCGTTTCTTTGAGCAAAACTTTTCCGTCGGAAATCAACGAAACGGTCGAGCCGACGGGAAAGTTTTTCGCTTGGCAGTCGAACTTTATCGAGTTCGTCGGATTTGAAACAGTTTCGCCGATGACGAATTTATTTTTTGAAGCGAATGCCGAAAACTCCAAATTATAAACCGCCGGATTATCGCTTATCCAAACTCTGCCGTTTTTTATCGCGGCTAAAAGTTCCGTTTGCGTTAACTTTTTCATTCCGACGTGCGTTGTCGGAACACCGACGGCGCGTCCGTTGGCGTTTCCGTTAAGCGGCGCGCTGTGCGTGTCGCTTGAACCGATTGCCGTCAAGCGAAAATTGTTTTGCAAAAGTTCGTCCCATTTCTTTAACGCGGCTTCGTCCTCTAAATCCCACGCGCCGTTCCAGATTTCAACCGCATCCATTTTTTGCCAATCGCCGTAGCTCCAATCGCAGCCGCCGCACAGCGCGGTCGGATGATTTAACGAAGCGATTAATCCAAGTCGGTGAACGCCGTCAACAATTGTCTGCAAACGGTTCGCGTCTTTTGGCGCGACGCGAAAATCAATCAATTCGTTTTTCGGCAAACCCCAGACGTTGAAATGCCCGCCGTAAGTCGTTACTTCTTCGCCTCGCAGAACAAGGAGATTTTTATAATTTTTCGCAAGCGCGTCGAGTTCGGCGTGATGCGCGAAGGTGTTGTGTTCGGTGATGCCGATAAAATCGAGATTACTATTTTCGGCGAAATCGAGTAAGCCTTTCACCGTCCAATTGCCGTCGCTGTAAAAAGTGTGCGCGTGCAGGTCGCCGCGAAACCAGGTGTAGCCGTTTGCCGTGGCGGGCGCGACTTTTGGGCTTTTTGGAAAATCAAAAGTTTTTGCTTTTTCGTCGTTTAATTGCTGCTGCGCGGCTGCGTCAATTTCGTTGAATCTAACGGTAATTTTAACTTCCACGCCTTCGGGCGCGACTTTGTAAAGTCCCAAAATAACGCGCCAATTTCCGGCGGGAATTTTTCCGGCGATGTAGCCGTTAGTGGCGGAATTTTCGGCGATGAAAATCGTGTTTCGTCGCCCGCCGCTCCAACCGCGAAAGTTTTTGACGTTTGTTTCCGTGCCGTCGAAAACGCCTAAATCTAAAACATTCGCGCCTCCCTTTTTGTCGTATTCGTAAGAAATCGTCAGACTTTTGGATTTTTCGGGAACGTCAAACGGAACGTAAAAATACCGGCTGTCTTTTTCTTTCGGCGGCGTGATTAAAACCGATTTCTCGAACGTCTGCGCCGGTGCGAGCAGCGGAATGGAAAGCAGAATCAGAGCAAAAATAAATTTAATCATAACTGATGTTACGCAATAGAGTGAATTTCCGCTTCTGTCGCTGAAAGCGACTGACATTATAGCCTAGCGAGAATCGCTAGGTATTTACGGCAAACGCGCCGCTCGCTGAAGGCGAGCAACAATCGCCGCCTTTTTTGTTCGTCGCTTTCAGCGACGGGAAATATTATCAACGCTGACCTAGCGATTCTCGCTAGGCTATAATGTTGGTCGCTTTCAGCGACAAAAACCAAAACTGCGTAACATCAGT
>JAJAYR010000196.1 GCA_026786155.1 Pyrinomonadaceae bacterium | reverse complement strand
TCGGCGGGCGATTCGACGACGCGGATTCCGGCTTCGGTCAACGCTTTCATCTTTTCGGCGGCAGTTCCTTTTCCGCCCGAAATAATAGCTCCGGCGTGTCCCATTCGTCTGCCCGGCGGCGCGGTTTGTCCGGCGATGAAGGCGACAATCGGTTTGGTGACGTTGTTTTTGGCGTATTCCGCCGCGTCTTCTTCGGCACTTCCGCCGATTTCGCCAATCATTACGATTGCGTCGGTTTCGTCGTCTGCCTGAAATAATTTTAAAGCGTCCGTGTGATTCGTGCCGATAATCGGGTCTCCGCCGATGCCGATAGCAGTTGATTGTCCCAAGCCTAAAGCGGTCAATTGTCCGACGGCTTCATACGTCAAAGTTCCCGAACGCGAAACCACGCCAATGCGTCCTTCTTTGTGAATGTGTCCGGGCATAATGCCGATTTTGCATTTGCCGGGCGAGATAATTCCCGGGCAATTCGGACCAATCAGTCTGGTATTTTTATCGCGCAGAAATTCTTTGACAGCGACCATATCGGCGATGGGAATGCCTTCGGTAATGCAGACGACGAGCGCGATTCCCGCCGCCGCCGCTTCCATAATCGCGTCCGCCGCAAACGCGGGCGGAACGTAAATAATCGAAACATTCGCGCCGGTTTCGGCAATCGCGTCGGCGACCGTGTTAAAAACCGGAATGTTTTCGTGCCGTGTTCCGCCTTTGGCGGGCGTTACGCCGCCGACGATGTTCGTGCCGTATTCGACCATTTGAATGGTGTGAAAAGTTCCCTCTTTGCCCGTGATGCCCTGCACTATCAGGCGCGTATTTTTGTCAACTAAAACGCTCAAAATTTTTCTCCTGTCGGAAGTTTAGGTTAATAAAACAATGCCAAAGTATAGCACGAGGCTCATTTGTTTTGGCAATTTCGGGTTTGCTGACTGGTGCGAATCGCGCTCTTAAAATTTAAAGCGTTCCGCTCGATAAATTTTCAAGAACATTCCTCGAAAGGCGAACGTAAGCGATTCAACTGTCATTTTCGACAATCTAAACCAACCAAAAATATATGCGGCAAGTTTATACATTTTACGCGGACGCTTTTCGGATTGCTTTCCAATCAATTTTGGAACACAAACTTCGCGCGATACTCACCTTGCTCGGCATTATCATCGGAGTCGCGTCGGTGGTCGTCGTCGGTGCTTCGATTAGCGGTTTGAATTATTACGTAACCGAAAAAGTGTCGAAAATTTTGGGCGCGAATCATTTTATGATTGCGCGGATGGCTTTTTCCGGCAGAATGTCGGACGAACAGTTTGAACGCGCCAATCGCCGCAACAAGCGCGTTACGTGGGAAGAATACGAATATCTCAAAACCAATTGCGCGGCTTGTTCGGAAATCGGCGCGGGCAAAGGCGCGGCTGCTGATTTAAATCAGAACGCGATTGAAATGCCTTCGACGCGCATAATTGGCGTAACGGCGAATATGGAACAAATCGAAGATAAAACGATTTCCGCCGGACGCTTTATCAACGCCGACGAAGTTACGCGCTCGGCTCGTGTCTGCGTCGTCGGCGCGGACGTGCAGGAAAAGTTTTTTCCTGACAAAGACCCGATTGGACAGACAATAAAAGTGCGCGGTTTGCCGCTTTTGATTGTCGGAATGGAAGAAAAACGCGGCTCATTCGTTGGCGAGTCGCAAGACCGCCACATTTACATTCCGATTACGCTGCACCTGCAAATTTTCGGGCGCGGCAGCGACGGCATACAACTTCACGGAAAATCCGAAAACAAGGAAAAATTTCAAAACGCGATTGAAGAAGCCAAAACCGTCATGCGAAACAAACGCCAGCTTATCGGCAGCGAAGACGACGATTTCGGATTAGTCAACACCGAAGAACTCGGCGGGCAGATTGACCAGTTCACGGCGAGCATCGCGGCGGTCGTCGTGCCGATTACGCTGATTACATTGATTGTCGGCGGCATCGTCGTAATGAATATAATGCTCGTTTCCGTAACCGAACGAACTTTTGAAGTTGGTTTGCGAAAAGCGTTGGGCGCGACGAAAAAACAGATACTTCTTCAGTTTCTGATTGAATCGTCTCTGCTCTGCGTGGTCGGCGGAATTTTGGGTTTGCTGCTGGCGACGGGTGTAACGACTTTGATTACAATTTTGGCGGAAATTACGATGACGATTACGCCGTTCTACATTGTTTTATCGGTTGCCGTCTCCAGCATTATCGGCATTGTCGCCGGTATTTACCCGGCGTGGAAAGCGGCGCGACTAGACCCGATTGCTGCGCTAACGAAAAACTGAAATCAGGGGTCAGGTTTCGGGGGTCAGGTTTCAGGGTTTTGAAATTAATCTTAAGCCTTGAAACTGAAATCTTGAACCTGAAACCCGACCCCTGAAACCCGACCCCTGATTATGCGATTACCGAATTTTATTCCGCACGAAATCTTAAAAATGGCACTCGACAGTATTCGCGCCAATAAATTTCGCTCGTTTCTGACGGTTCTCGGCATCGTCGTCGGCGTGATGACGGCGATTGTCGTCGCTTCGATTTTGACCGGAATGCGCCAGTCAATCGTCCAGACCATAGAAGATTACGGCACAAATAATATCTATGCGTTTCATCTTTCGACCGGATTCGGGAACGGCGACCGTTCGGAACGCTCGCGTAAACCTTTGACGGTCGAAGACGCTAGCGCGATTTTGGCGCAGTCCACCGCCGTCGAAGACATCGCGCTGGTCGCGCCGCGAATCGGGAATTTCGGTGCGGGCTTTGACGATAATATGACTTACAACGGCAAAAATTATCGCTGGGCGAGTGCCGACGGCGTTTCGCCGAACTACGATAAGATAACCAATCTGACTTTGCGCGAAGGTCGGTTTTTCGCCGAAGCCGACGACGCGCAAAGGCGCAGCGTTTTAGTCATGGGCGTTGACGCGGCGGACGCGCTGTTTCCGGGCGAGACGGGAAATATCGTCGGCAAAGAAGTGCGAATGAACGGGCAGATGTGGGAAATCATCGGCGTTCTGGAAAAACGCAAAGCGGGATTTTTCGGCGAGAACGAAGAAGACCGCAAAGTTTTCCTGCCGTTCCGCACCGCCCGCAAAGTCGCCCCGCAGCGCAATTATCTGCTGCACATTATTCGCGCCAAAGAAAATCTGGTGCAGCAGGCTCTGCTCGAATCCGAAGACATTCTGCGAAAGCGGCGGCAAATTCCGTTTGACCAACCGAACAACTTCGACATCAAATCCGCTGACAAATTTATCGAGCAGTTCGATTCGATTACGGCGATGGTCGGCTTGATTGCGATTGCCATTTCGAGTTTAGGCTTACTCGTCGGCGGCATCGGCGTAATGAATATTATGCTCGTCTCCGTGACGGAACGGACGAAAGAAATCGGCATTCGCAAAGCCGTCGGCGCGACGAAAGGCGCAATTGTCATGCAATTTTTATTGGAAGCAATGACTTTGACATTTTTCGGCGGCATTCTCGGCGTAATTTTAGCCGTCGGCATCAGCCAAATTATAATGCTGCTCATTCCGAGCATTCCGGCGGCGATTCCGCTCTGGGCGGTCGTTTCCGGCTTGGTCGTTTCCGTCGGTGTCGGCTTGGTTTTCGGCGTTCTGCCCGCCCGCAAAGCCGCCAAACTCGACCCGATTGAGTGTTTGAGATACGAGTAAGATTATTCTTCGTCAAAATCAACTTTGTCGTAAATGTCTTCCATCGTCAGCGAGCATTCAATCGAAGAAAGTTCAATTTCCGTTTTGTCGCCGATAAAATCCATCAAAATCCAGCTTCCGTTCGTTTGTTTTGTGTAGCGGATTACTTTCTTTGCGTCCTGCGAAACTAAAACGTATTCGCGTAAAGATTCCAGACTACGATAATTGTCAAATTTTATACTTTTGTCGTAACTTTCGGTTGAAGCGGAAAGAACTTCAACAATCAAAACCGGATTCGTCAAAGTGTCGAGATTTGCATCGGGCAAAAACTCCGGTTTGCCGCACACAACCAAAACATCCGGGT